>JAZLIM010000099.1:0-25105 GCA_045617385.1 Treponema sp. | reverse complement strand
TGGCTTTCTTCCAACGCCGGAAGTGAAAACTACAATATCAGAACCTTTAGCATCTTCGTAATCTCCGTCACGAACATTTACAGGCCCGATGAATGGAGTACCCTGACGGATATCCATAGCTTCACCCATAGCTTTGTCTTTGATAATGTCGATAATTACAATTTCTGAAGCAAGCTGTTTCAGTGTCAGTGCATAAGCAACTGTTGATCCAACCTGACCGGCACCAATAATGGTAATTTTGTTTGCCATAAATCTAACTCCTGCGGATATCCGCTTATTCCATTAATATAGAATTCTTATTTCAACTGGATGTTCAGGGCTTCTTCACGGGTACATCGGGTCCAGAAAATACTTGCCCCGATTCCGCGAACAATTTCGCCGCGAACTTCAAGGGTATCTTTCTGGAACTTTTTTCCGTCGGCAGGGTGGTAGAACATCCTGCACTGGTAAATCTTGCCGCTGCTCGGGTCACAGATAGTTCCGTTTTCCCAAACACCTTCAGATTTCTTTTCAAGTCCGAAAATCCATGGTGCATTAATAGTTGAAAAATCACCAAAATCACCTTCCACTTCGAGAGGGTAATCTTTGATTCTTTTTCCTTTAAAACCGACAGCTTTTGCTTCTTCTGCCCGGACTTCTGTAAGGGCTACAGTGTCTCCCTGAAGGGTACCTTTTTCAGTAACATAAGTACGCCAGGCTGCCTGTACGTACTTTTTTGTGAAATGATAACTGATCCAGTAACCTTCACAAGGCTCTGCGCTCACAAAGGACAGGGTAAAAAGAAAAAGACACAAAAATGACAGTTTCTTTATATTAATACTCATAGTAAATATTAGTATAAATCCAAGTTTTTTACAATCCAATAAAAAAGTTAAAAAAAATTAAAAAAATAACAAAAATCTATTGACCAAAATTCGGTAAAAATGTATATTCTAAACATCAGATGCGAAAGCAAATGAGATATGCGGCAGTCATATAACGGCTCATTATCCCAGCCTTCCAAGCTGGAGACGAGGGTTCGACTCCCTTCTGCCGCTCTAAAAAAAGGTTCGACTAAGTTCGAACCTCTTTTTTTTTAACGTTCCCTACCTTTTGCGCTCTTAAAAAAAGTTCTTTTGACGGGGATTTTTTTCTAACGGTTTATTTAACTTTCTTAACAAAGATTTTCCTTGAAAAGTGGAGATTTGGTAATAGAATAGGGGTGGATGGATTTTCGCCGTAGTCTTGTTTTCATTTTGGACCAGTCTCACAGGGTTGTCTATTTCAATTCCGAGGCAAAAAATGCCTATCCGGATATGGAACTTGGAAAGTCATGTAAAGAAGCTACGGGTCATGCAAACTCAAGTTGTGACTACTGTCCTCTTATTAATAATGAAGGTTGTCTTCAGGCTCAATTTATAGATAACCTTAAGTGTTTTGTGGCCTTTTCTGTTGCCGAAATTGAGTACCCGGGTCACGGTCATTGCCATGTTATTACCGGATCCTATTTTTCTTCCTTACAGCGTGAACTTTTAAGCCGTGTAAAATTCATGAATTCCTTTGATTTCATTCTTGAAATCAATCTTTCTGCAAATAAATACAGCCTCCGGTCAGACAGAAATTACGGACATCCTTTAAGTTATGAAGAAGAATCCTTTACAACTTTACTTGAAAGAATCAAAAACACCACAGTTCACCCTGATGATAAAGATCGTTTCAGTGAATTTACGGATACAAATACAATCTGGCAGAGACTTGAAGAAGCCAACACACCTATAAGCGCAGTTTTTAAAGAAAAAAGCAGTTCCGGCGGCTGGGATGATGTTTACCTGACATTTATTCCGGAAAACAGCCTTGATGAAGCCTATAAGACTGTTTTCTGTGTTTTTAAATCCCGGAATAACAGGGAAAACAGCCAGTTCAATAACGACAGAAACCGTATGACGGGCCTTTATACCGAAAATGCCTTTCTTCAGTATGCTTCTGATTTTATGGAAGATTTCCACGAAGAAGTCTGTCTTATTTCTATTGATATCAAACATTTCCGTTTTTATAACAAATGGTACTCAAGGTGGCAGGGGGACCGTCTTTTAAAATCTATTGCGGCTTTCCTGACTCAGATGGACCGGCTTTTTTCTTCCGTTTCCGGATATGGGGGCGGGGACAATTTCTTCATTATATGTGACCATCACGATGCAGTTCTGAATTACCTTACAGAAGGATTGAATGAACTTGTAGCTGGTTTTGACGGAATTGAAGGATTCGGGCTGAATTACGGCGGTTATGTTTTTGAAAACAAGGAAATTGAGATTCTTGATGCAATAGATTATGCCGAAACAGCTTTGAAAAGAAACCAGATGGAAACTTCCGGAAAAATTTTATGGTATGATCAGAAAATGATGGAAGAATTTGAAGATGAACTGAAAATCCTTCCTGATTTTGAACGTGCCCTTGATGAAAAGGAATTTACCTTCTATCTGCAGCCGAAATGTTCAATCAGTGAAAACAAGATTGTAGGGGCTGAAGCTCTTGTCCGCTGGATTCATAAAATCCGTGGATTTATTTCTCCGGGAGAATTTGTTCCAGTCCTTGAAAAGAACGGCCTGATTACCCGCCTTGACTCATATATTTGGGAAGAAGTATGCAGGAAAATCAGATACTGGCTTGATAACGGAATTGAACCCGTTCCGATTTCGGTAAATGTTTCCAGAATCGATATTTTCAATCTGAATGTGCCTGCAATTTTTGAAAATCTCATAAAGGCCTATGAAATCAGTCCGGAATATATTGAAATTGAAATTACCGAAAGTGCCTTTGTTGATGACCAGAAAATCATCAATTCTGTAATCAATTCTCTCCGTAAATCAGGCTTCAAGATTCTTATTGATGATTTTGGAAGCGGGTATTCTTCTCTTAATATGCTTAAGGATGTTCCGGCCGATGTTCTTAAAATGGATATCAAGTTCTTTGACCTGAACGAGGCCAATTTTGAAAAAGGGCGGAACATCATCTCAAGCGTTATTGAAATGTCACACAGCATCAATGTTCCTGTTATTGCAGAAGGCGTTGAAACCGGTGAACAGATTGATCTTCTGAAAAGTCTTGGGCTGAATTATGTTCAGGGCTACTACTATTATAAACCGCTTCCTTACAATGATTTTGAGGGCAAGATTAAAGATCCTGAAAAAGTGAGTTATTCAGGAATTTTTCTAAAAAAATAAAAAAATCACCAATTTTTGTGAAAAATTCTCCAAAAAATTAAAATTCTCCATTTCCTTAATTTAAAAGGTGGGTTATAATATAACAGATAGTAATATTTAACATTACAGAGGTAACCTATGAAACTGAAATTATCTATTACAATTAAACTTCTTGCTTTAATTGCACTCCTTCTTCTGTTATCAAACGGGCTTCTTGGAATAAGAACTCTTTCTATTTCCAGACGCGATCTTGCCAATTCTGCAAACAAAACAATGCAGGATGTGAGCGACAGCGTTGCATTGAGAATTGAAGAATTCGTTGAAAAGGAATTCAGCCTTATTGAAGGTATTGCGGGTCTTCCGGTTTTTTCTGATGAAGATCTTACCCTTGAAATGAAATGTGCTCAGCTTCAGCACATAAACATGACAAGACGCGACCGTTATGAAAATATTGCATTCTATGACAAGGACGGTATGTCTTATACAGCGGCCGGGGAACTTAGAGATTTCAGCAAAGCTGAATATTTCCAGGGCGCCATGAAAGGTGAACGCTGGCTCCGTGCTCCTGCTCTGAATCCAATTACAAACTCAGTTCTCATGTTCTTTTCAGTTCCTGTTCTTGATGAAAATCACACACCTTGCGGCGTTATTGTTTCAATTATCAAAGGAAACCCGATTCTTGATATTATTTCGAAAATTGATATTGGTGGCGGAATGCACCCTGTAATTATCAATCTTCCTGGTGCAAGTTATGTTGCAGATGCAAACCCTTCAGGCGAAGGCCAGGAAGGAAGCCAGGCCGTACTTGATCCTAACTCAGAAATCATGAAGGTATTTGATAACCTGTTCTCAGGAAAATCAGGTTCAGGTTCATTCTTCAATCCTATGATGGGAATGAAGGTTACCTGTAATTACCGCCCGATTAACCCGGAAAATCCTTTCGGTTATGTAATTCCTTGGACTGTTTTCTGTGTTGCTCCGTATGATGTTTACTACGGACAGATTAACGAACTCAGACTCAATATTTACGTTACAACAATCCTCTTTATCATTCTTGGAATCATCATCGGTGCAATCGTTCTCCGTATGATTATCAAACCTCTTATTACTGTTAAAAACTCTATCGAAGAAATTGCCAGCGGAAATGCTGATCTTACAAAACGCATTGAAAATAAATCCAGAGATGAAATCGGTGAAGTTGTTGCAGGTTTCAACAAGTTTACAGAAAAACTTCAGGACATCATGGGTGACCTTAAATCTACAAAGGATAACCTTATTACAGACGGTCTTGATCTTGACGCTTCTACACAGGATACAACAGCTTCTATCGTTCAGATTATTTCAAACATCAATTCAGTTCACGGACAGATCAACAATCAGTCTAAGAGCGTTGAAGAAACTGTAGGTGCTGTAAATGAAATTGCTTCGAATATCGAAAGTCTTGAAAAGATGATTGAAAACCAGAGCTCTGGAATCGTTCAGGCTTCTGCAGCCGTTGAAGAGATGATGGGAAACATCAATTCCGTAAATATCTCGGTTGATAAGATGGCTAATTCCTTCGATGAACTTTCAAACTCTGCTTCAAGCGGTGCAAAACTGCAGACTACTGCTACAGAAAAGATTGAACAGATCAAACAGCAGAGTGAAACACTTCAGGATGCCAACATTGCAATTGCAGCCATTGCAGAACAGACAAACCTTCTGGCTATGAATGCTGCTATCGAAGCTGCTCATGCCGGTGAAGCTGGTAAGGGATTCTCTGTTGTTGCCGATGAAATCCGTAAGCTTTCAGAAACTTCAAGCCAGCAGTCTGCTACAATCGGACAGCAGCTTAATACAATCCGTGAATCTATTGAAAGTATGGTTAATGCTTCCCTTGAATCAAGCAATGCTTTCCAGCATGTTACTGACAAAATCAGCGAAACAGATGAACTGGTACGCCAGATTAAAGCTGCAATGGAAGAACAGACCCTTGGTTCACAGCAGATTGGTGAAGCTCTGCAGAATATGAACGACAGTACAGTTGAAGTTCGTACTGCAAGTCAGGAAATGTCTATTGGAAACAAGGCAATCCTTTCTGAAGTAAGAAACCTTCAGAATGCTACACTTGAAATGAAAAACAGTATGGATGAAATGGCAGTTGGAGCACAGAAAATCAATGCAACAGGTGCTGCTCTTGATGAAATTGCTTCCAAGATCAAAGATTCCATCAATGTTATTGGTGAACAGGTTGACCAGTTCAAGGTATAACCGGTTTATAAATCAGGTTTTTATTAGTTAAAAAACGTTAATATAAATCCTCCCTTTTTTAAACGAAAAAGGAGCCCGGAAAACCGGGCCCCTTTTTTTTGTGTTTGTTTTTTTCTATTTGATTTCAGGTTTATTAGTATTCGAATTACTTTTTGAAATTAGAACTTGATAAAGGCCTGAACAAAGAGAACTGTGAGAATGATAGGTACAACGTACTTTGTCATAACAACGTAAAGCTTCTGGCGTGAAACTTTAACTGCTCCGATTTTAACTTCTTCAAGGATTGAGTCACATTTGAGAACCCAACCGATCATGATACATGTTGCAATTGCTACAACAGGCATAAGAACGTTGTTTGAAATATAGTCGAAGAGGTCAAGAATCTGGGCAACTGAACCATTTGGAAGTTTCAGGTCAAAGTAGAATACATTGTATCCAAGACAGATTACGATACCGATTACAACTGTATAGATTGTTGTAATTGTACATGCCTTCTTTCTTGAAATCTTTCCTTTGTCGCAGAGACCAGAAATGATTGCTTCCATGATAGAAACAGCAGAAGTAACAGCTGCGAAAGTAACCAGAATGAAGAACATGATTGAAACGATTTTTCCGATAATTCCCATCTGCATGAAGATTTTTGGAAGGGAAATGAAGATAAGTCCTGGACCTGCATTCATACCTTTTACATCGCTGAATGCGTAAACAGCAGGAATAATCATCATACCGGCAAGACATGCAACCAGAGTATCAAAAAGTTCAATTCTTGAAACTGATTTAGAAATGTCTGTATCTTTTGGAACATATGAACCGTAAGCTACCATAATACCCATAGCAACTGAGATAGAGTAGAAGAGCTGTCCACATGCATCCATGATTGTAGAGAACAGGGATTTCACTGTGAGATTTGAGAAATCAGGAAGAAGATAAATCTTGAGTCCCTGAAGACCTGTTCTTACAGTTCCGTCATCTGCTGTAACTTTGATTGTAATAGAGAAAATCGAGATTCCCAGAACCAGGATGAAAAGCATCGGCATAAGGATCTTTGAGGAACCTTCAATACCTTTTTCAACACCAAGGAATACAATTACTGAACACATGGCAATGAAAAACAGCATGTATACGATTGGAGCCCACTGAGATGTGATGAATCCTGTAAAGTATCCGTCCTGAGCTGCAAGAGCACCTTTACCTGTAACGAAAGCAACCAGGTATTTGAGAACCCAGCCACCGATTGCACAGTAATAAGGAACAATCATTGCAGGTACGATACTTGCAATTACACCAAGCCATCCGAATTTCGGGTGGAGTTTTCCGTAAGCAGTCAGAGGTCCCTGTCCGGTTTTACGACCGATTGCAATTTCTGATGTAAGAAGAGCAAATCCGAATGTAAGAACAAGAATAATGTAAATGAGAAGGAATAAACCACCGCCATTCTTTGCGGCAAGATAAGGGAATCTCCAGATGTTCCCAAGACCAACAGCACTTCCGGCAGCTGCCAGAATGAATCCTAAAGAGCCTGTCCAGCTCCCACGTTTTGATTTTGTATTTTCCATAATTATTAAATTATAACAGATAATTTTAATTACACCAAAATATTTTTTTCGTGGTATAATTTCTTATTATCTTTTACTTTTCTGAAAGGAGAAAAAAATGGAAAAGTTGTTTAAACTCAAGGAACATGGAACAACTGTAAGCCGCGAAATTATCGCCGGTATTACAACATTCCTTGCTATGGCTTACATCCTGGCTGTTAACCCGGGTATGCTTGGTTCTACTGGTATGGGATTCGGTCCTGTATTTACTGCTACAGCTATTGCATCTGCAGTTGCTACACTGGTAATGGCCTTCTGGGCAAATCTTCCTGTAGCTCTTGCTCCTGGAATGGGTCTCAACGCATTCTTCACATACACAGTATGTTTCGGAATGGGCTGTTCATGGCAGCTGGCTCTTACAGCAGTTTTTGTTGAAGGTATCATCTTTATCCTTCTTTCTCTTTTTGGAATCCGCGAAAAAATCATCAATGCAATTCCTGCCGGAATGAAAAAGGCTGTTGCTGTTGGTATCGGTCTGTTCATTGCACTGATTGGTCTTGCTAATGCCGGAATCGTTTCTTCTGAAACTGGAACAATCATTGGTTTTGTAAACCTGAACATGAAGAGCGCTGCTGCAATCGTTTGTATCATCGGTCTTATCCTTACAATCGTTCTTTACATCCTGAAAGTACCTGGAGCAATTCTTATTGCTATCATCGTAACAACAATCATCGGAATTCCTTTCGGAGTTACATCTGTTCCTGAAGGATGGAAACCATTCAGCCTTCCTGAAGCACCACATCTTTTTGCTTTTGAATGGAGCGGAGTTCTTACAGTTAAATTCTTTGTAATCATGTTCACATTCCTGTTCACAGACCTTTTCGATACAATCGGAACTCTCATGGGTGTTACACAGCAGGCTGGTCTTGTAGACAAAGACGGAAACATTCCTGGTGTTAAGGCTGCTCTTATGTCTGACTCAATCGGTACAGTAGCAGGTGCATGTCTTGGTACATCAACAGTTACTTCTTACGTTGAATCAAGTTCTGGTGTTGCCGCCGGCGGACGCACAGGTCTTACATCTGTTACAACAGGTGTATTCTTCCTCCTGGCTCTGTTCATGACACCACTTTTCGCACTTATTCCTAGTGCTGCAACTGCTCCTGCTCTTATCTTTGTTGGATTCCTTATGATGCAGCAGGTTACTGAAATTGATTTCAAAGATCCTACAGAAGGTGTTCCAGCATTCATCGCAATCATCGTTATGCCATTTGCATACTCAATTTCAAAAGGTATCGCTTTCGGTATGATCGCTTATGTAATTGCTAAAGTTGCAGGAAAGAAAGCAAAAGAAATCCCTGTTGCTACATGGATTCTTGCAGTAATCTTTGTTGCTGACATTATCTTTGAAGCAGTAAAATAATTCATGTTTATCAAATGGGCCCTTCGACACGCTCAGGGACCATTTGATTAAAAGAAAAGCAGTCCTCCAGAAAGGGGACTGTTTTTTTTGTTTAATTACATCAAGTAATTGTTACGGCCGTTTTCCTTTACCTGGTAAAGCTTTTCATCGGCTACTTTTACCATATTCTTGTATGATGTATCGTCAAGTCCTTCAGGAATTGCAACACCCATACTTAAGGTAAGCTTCATATCCGGATATTCCGGAATGCATACCTGTTCAACCTGGGAAAGAATTTCCTGGAATTTAATCCGCAAAGTTTTCCGTTCAATGTTGCTGAAGAAGATAATGAATTCATCTCCTCCAAACCGGACGATTCTGTCTTTTTCCGGTTTTGAAATACTGTTCTTAAGAATCTCGGAAATTTTTACCAGGGCACGGTCACCGGCAATATGCCCGAATTTATCATTAATCTGCTTGAACTTGTCTATGTCGATAATTGCAACCGAATAATTATAATCAGGGAATCTCCAGTTGCCTGTTTCAGAATCCAGCATTACCGAATTCAAATAATAGCGGGAATAACAATGGGTAAGGTTATCTTCTTCTGCAAGAGACTTCATTTTGTTTCCGTCACGTCTTATACGGAAAACAAGGAGAATGAAGCCGGCAAAAAGGGCCGAAATGATTGTTATGATAAGGTATGCAAGTTTTTCAATATATTCGTTTTTCCACCCTTTGGTAGGGCAGACATCAATGTGCCAGTTCAGATTGTAAAAGGAAACTTCTTCGCTTATTGGATCTTTCATGTGGTCATTGTTTGTGCTCAGTACAACTTTTTCGCCCGAATCATTTATGTACCATAGAGAATAATCGCAATGCATTTTTGTAAGTGTTTCAAAATTGAATGCTTTAAGAATATCTTCAAAGTCCATTGTAGTAGAAACAAGTCCCCAGAATTCAGATTTTTCGTTTCTGTGGGTATAAACCGGAGTTCTGGCAGAAAGCCCGATTCCTCCCTGAACAAGATGAAATGGATTTGTCAATAAAGTCTTTGATCTCATGCTTGCTTCAAGTGCTTCTTTGTTTCCCTCATAATTTGTATCAAGCAAAGAAAAGCCGATGAGGTTCTCATTGTTCAGATAAGGTTCAACTTTTGATACAACTCCATCAGGAGCCAGAAGGAGGTTCCGTAAAACTATTCCTGTGTCATCCTTGATGGACTGAATAATTGCAGATGCAGTTTTTTCAAAGAAACCAGTATCTCCGTCGTTTTCGTTGATCATTTCTCTGAGGGTATAAGTGCGTACAACAACTTTGTCGATGCAGTTTGTAATATGATTTGCTTCGTTTACAGCAATATATTTGAAGCGGTTTTTATCTTCGCTAACGGTAAGATTTCGGACATAAGTATAGGCCAGTGTCATTGTTACAAGATGTGCAGCAAAGAAAACAAAGCCAATGATAGAATCTAATAATCTTTTTGACATTTACGTACCTCCAATATCTCCAAATTACATTATAAATCATAATAATAATTATTAACAATTTTTTTTTGTTTTTAAGGTTTTCTTCCTATATTTTATATGTATGAAATCTTTTTCGTTAAAAAAAATAATTCTTACAGTTCTGTTTATCCTTGTTTTCTTTGGTTCATCGGCATTTACTCTTTTTGTAATTGATGCCTATATCACCGGCTGGCTTGCTTTTGCTATTCTTCTGGCAGGTTTTCTTTATTTCAGTTTTTCAAAGCGGGTGAGTGAGATCCTTGGCGGTAAACTCTGGTGGTTCAAAAGACTCTGGATTTATGTTCTTATTGTGATTTCTCTTGGAATTAACAACAGGCATTCCCGTCCAGATGTAGACGTTTCGTACAGGGGAACTCTAGTGCGTGAAATTATCCGTGAAGCACGGAACCTTCCTGTAATGAAAGGTGACGGAATGCTTTCGGCCGGGGCTGCTCTTTCGGCTAAAGGTTCAGAATGGGAACCTCCTAAAGGCTATACCAATACAAAAATTGACTGCGGGGTCCCTGTTGAACTTTTACAGAAAAATGATTCTTCTTCAAATAAACTGATATTCCAGATTCATGGAGGAGCCTACGTTATAGGCATGATTGATTCTTACAGGAATCAGGCTGTGAAACTTTCGGAAATTTCAGACGGAGCTTCCGTTTTAAATATTGATTACAGGATTGCCCCTGAATATGTTTTTCCTGCCGCACTTGAAGATGGAATGAAAGCCTGGGAATGGATTCTGGAAAACGGGTGGAAAGCTTCTGATGTAACAATGATTGGAGACAGTGCAGGGGGAAACCTTGTTCTCTCTCTTTGTCTTAAGCTTCGGGATGAAGGACGTGAACTTCCGGAAAAAATAATCTGCCTTTCGCCGTGGGGGGACCTTGCAGGTTCCGGTGAAACTCATAGAACAAACCTCTATAAAGATCCGATGTTCGGAAATGCCGTTCACAGTTTCCGTGAAATAAAGAAAGCGGAAAAGAAAAAAGTTGAAGAAAAAAATAACCCTGAAAAGAAATCAATGACCGCCCTATATGCAGGAGATGCGGACCTTTATGATCCGTACCTTTCACCAGTTTTTGGAAATTACTCGGGCTTTCCGAAAATGCTTATACAGGTTGGAACCTGGGAAGTTCTTTTAAGTGATTCAAGAACAATTTATGAAAATGCATTTTTTAATGGAGTGGACGTGATTCTTCAGGAATATAAGGGTATGTATCATGTATTCCAGCAGGCCGGAGATTTTATTCCTGAAAGCCGCGAGGCCTGGAAAGAAATAGAATTGTTTATAAAAAAATAGAACAAAAAAAATACGGTGGTTTCGACAAGCTCAACCACCGTTTTTTTTTGTTTATTCTTTCAGTCTACAGGTTTGCAAGAAGCCATGCCTTGAACTGTTCGTAATCATTTTCCATGCTTACAGCCTGATCCGGAAGATTCATGATGTCTGTAAGGCGCTGTGGAACCGGTGGTTCACGTCCGATAGCATCACAAACTACGTTTCCGAATTTTGCAGGATTTGCAGTTTCAAGGATAATTCCAACGGCACGTTTTTCTGCAACTGATCCTGACCATTCAGGAGTGTTTGCTGTTACACCTGGAACTGTGTGGTCAGAAGAGGCAGGGAAACCTTCGTTCTTGATTGCTTCCCAAGCCTGGTATCCGATAGCTCCGTGAGGATCGATGATGTATCCTGTTTTATCGTTGCATTTTCTGATACCTTCTTTGATTCCTTCGTTGTCTGTCCAGTATGAACCGAACATTTTGCGTACTTCATCAAGAGAGTACATTGCCTTGATGCGTTCGTAGTTTGAAGGAGCACCTACGTCCATGGCGTTTGCAAATGTTTCTACAGAAGGACGTGCATTATAATCACCGGTTGCAATCCAGTCAGGGATTGTGCGGTTAGAGTTTGTAGCTGCAACGAAACCGGCAATTGGAGCACCCATTTCTTTTGCGATGAGACCTGAAGTAAGGTTTCCGAAGTTTCCTGAAGGAACAACCATTACTACATCAGGGTTTTCAATCTTTGTATCCAGAGCTGCACGGTTTTTTACAACCATTGCTGAATACATGTAGTAGAAAGCCTGTGGAAGAAGGCGTGAAATGTTGATTGAGTTTGCAGAAGAAAGACGGAGTTTTCCGCGGAGTTCTTCATCAGTAAATGCAGTTTTTACAAGCTTCTGACAGTCATCGAAAGTTCCCTTTACTTTAAGGGCACGAACGTTTCCTGTGAAAGTTGAAAGCTGTTTTTCCTGGATGTGGCTGATTTTTCCTTCCGGATAGAGGATTGTAACATCAATACCAGGAACATTGTGGAAAGCAGAACCTACAGCAGAACCAGTATCACCTGATGTGGCAACCAGGATATGGAGGTTTGAACCTTCGTTTTTGTTGAAGTATGACATTACGCGGGCCATGAAACGTGCACCAAAATCTTTGAAGGCACAAGTTGGTCCGTGGAAGAGTTCAAGAACGTAAGAGTTTTTGTCCAGTGGTACAACTTTAGGGTTGAAGTTGTAGGCATCCTGGATGATAGCCATAAGGTCATCGTCAGGGATTTCGCCGTCAACGTAAGGCTTTGCCATCTGGAAAGCAACTTCGCGGAAAGATGGTTCCGGGTTTTTGTTGATGAAGTCCGGGTCAAGTTTCCGGAAAGAAACAGGAATATAAAGACCGCCTGTTTCCTTATTCATTCCGGAAAGAACGGCGTTTTTGAATGTTGTCTGTACTGAAGAATCACGTGTGTCTGTGTAAATCATTGCTTTTACTCCGTAATGCACATATAGGCACTTATAATAGGATAAATCATTATAAAAAAAACACCCCGTTTTAGCAACGGGGATTTTATTACTTGAATTAAGGAAAGAATCAGTAGTTATAGCGCATCTGTCTGTTGAAGGCAGAAAGAATTTCGGCACGCGATGGAACGTAAACGTCGCTGTCGGCTCCAGGAGCTGTAACTGTTTTATAGCTTTCCCATGAAGAATGCATCGGATAGATTGCTGCATTGTTGTTAGCGGCGGCTTTTTTCCATTCTGTGGCGCCATAACGTACAGCAGCATTGAATCCGTCTTTGATCATAGTAATTTCTACCGGAATCCAGGCTCTGTCTTCCGAAATAATCAGAATGTCTGTGGTAAACTTCTGACGGGCTTCTTCCTCTGTGAGCCCTGTGTTGAATGCACAGTAGATATGGCCCGGAACAGTGATGAAAGCACTTTCAATTCCAAGAGCTTCAAGAACTGAACTGAAAAGGATTGAAAGGTCGTCACAGTCTCCACCACGGTAATTCAGGCTCTGGTGAGGGAACTGAAGGAAGTCAACGGAAGTGGAACCAACGTTGTCGGCATAGGCACTTGTAGGGTCAACTACATAGTTCATACCGTAAAGGTTCAGGGCTTCAAAAAGGGCTGCAGCGTACTGCAGGTTTTCGTTTACACCTTCAACAAGATGGTGGCGGACAACAGAAGCAGTCTGCATTGCAAAGCTTTTTGCTTCTTCATCGTTTGGAGAAACAAAAACTGCGGCACGGCGGTCGTCCTCCCAGCTCATGGCGTTACGGTGGTAAACAGAAAGGCTTACAGGAATTTCGGCCTTCTTTTTCTGACCCAGTTTTTTGTATTCAAGAATGACAATGGAATTTGCATTGATTCTTTCAAGAAGTTTCAGGGTGGATTCGTTGAAGAAGGCTGTAAGATTTACAGATGCAGTTTCTCCTTTTTTGATTTTAGGAATCTGGCCGCAGAATTTCTTCTGGTTCATGTACTGTTCACAGTAGAAGTAAACGTCTACATCTGTAATGGATGTGTCTTCACCGTTCAAGATATTTACAGTTCCGAAAGAGTTTTCGTTATACCAGGAATAGAGAACCGGGAATACAGGTGCCATGTCGGAAAGTTCTACGGAAAGCTTGTTCTTCGGATTGAAGGCTTCGCGGAAATTCATAGAAAAGCCTGTACTGATGCGGATTCCAGATACAGGGAAGTCGGAATGAGTATATGAATGGTAGCCTACATTCAGGTTTGCATTGAGCCATGGAAGAATACGGAATTCAGCTCCACCACCAATCTCAAAACTGATTCCTGAAAAACCACCGTCTGTTTCATCAGACAAAAAGCTGTTGTTTCCAAGAACGATAATGTGGGAAGAACGATACATTCCAACCGAGGCCCCGGCAGTAAGTGTGATGCGGTCAATTACAGGATAAACGAATTTTGCTCCGGCACTTGCTTCAAAGAAGTTGTAGCCCGTTAAAGTATCAGACTTCTGGTTGAAGTGGGAGAAAGTTCCGTTACCGAAAATTCCAAGGAAAGGGAAAGGACGGAATTCAAGAAAGGCCTGTCCGCCGATTGAAGGGTCGAACTTTGAAAAAAGTGCTTTGCTTTCATCGTTCTGAATCGGAATATCGGTAAGAACATTGACTCCTGCAAGTACAGTCATTTCTGCAAAGGCATTTGAGAAAAGGAAAACTGAAAGAACAGAAGCCAGAAGTTTTTTGTTCAAGATTTTCATTTTAGTTTCCCTGTTCGTTTGCTATACGTTCAAGACCTTTCTTTGCACCAGAATGATCAGGATTCTTTTCAAGAACTTTTTCGTACCAGGATTTTGCACTGTTATAGTCTTTTTCAAGAAGTGCAATGTTTGCAAGATTTGTCATGGCCGAAACAGATCCAAGTTTTACAGAACGGTTGTAGGCGTCTTTTGCAAGGCGGTAATCACCGGTTCTTACATAAAGGAGACCAAGTGTATTCAGGTTCTTTTCGCTTGGGTTTGAATTAACTTCGGAAAGCTGAGCCTTGATTCTAGGCTGAAGTTCATTTGCAATGTATTTGGCAACTTCACCGTCGGCTCTTTTCTTAAGATCAACAGGATTTGCTTTTTCAAAAGTTGCTTTTCCGCTTATACCCATTGGCGGGTAGTTCTTCCATGCATCACTGAGGATAATCATTTCAGCCCCGAATTCTTCTTCGGCAATTGCCTTGAGGGCAGCTTTCCAGGCTCCGTTGAATCCAAGCTTTAAGTTCTTCATTGAAAGAGGAAGCCAGGCTTCGTCTTCATAAATGATAAGGTTTTCAGGATTTGAAACCAGAGTGTTTGCACCTGATTCTGAAGTCTTAAGGGAAAGACATACTACAAAGTCTTCACTTAGCGGAATGAATGATGTTTCAATTCCAACTGACTGCATGAGTGCTGCCACCAGGACTGCCAGATCATCTGCATCGCCTGAGTGGTAGGTAAGGGTCTGGAACGGATACTGTACTGTATCAACTGATTCCATATCGAAGTGGTAACCGGCATAAGGAGTCATGGCACCCTGAACCCAGTCGATGCCCATTGTATTGATTGCTTCAACGATCCATGTTGCAAACTGCATGTTGCGGTTCAGACCCGAACGGAGGCTGTCGCGGGCAATTCCAACGATGTATTTAGAAGCTTCAAGAACTTCTGTTGCATTTGGAGAAACGAACATTGCAAGAACAGCAGGGTCGGCCCAGCGCATAGAGTTTCTGTTGTGAACATCAAGAATTACAGTTTCGGTTGCCTTCATCGGTTTTCCAAGGAGAGTGTATTCAATGATGATTTCGCCAGGGATTGCACCTTCTTCGGTGAACGAAGCAATTTCGTTTGAGAAGTCGGCAAGAAGAGGAACTTCTGCAGACTTGTTTCTGCGGATGAGAGGGATTTCACCGCAAGGATAAAGGGAAGCTGTGTAACCTTCAGCACGGAAAGAAATCTTTACGTTCCTGATTTCAGCAGATTCATTGTTTGTAATGTTTGCGTATGCGAATCCGTTTTCTTTATAGATGTTTGCGTAAACCGGGAAAATCGGTTCATCCTGATTTACATCACCCGATACACGCTTTGAAATTTTGTTTGTTGAAAAGTTGTATTTTACAGAAAGCCCAAGATCAATTCCGCTGAGGAATGAATCAGTAAAGCTGAATTTATCGAAGAAGAAGTTTGAGTATCCGATGGAACCACCAACACTGATGTTTGGATTGATACGGAAAGCTGCATCTACGAAAAGACGCATGTACATGTTTGTGATGGCGTAAGTGTCAGGTTCCTTGCCCGTTATGTAATTTTTACCGGTGCTGTCCAGAAGACCTGCATATTTATACTGTGAGTAATGGAAACCTGTTCCAAGTCCGCCCTGAACCATAAGACGGCTCATAGGATAGAAGAAGGCTGAAACGTTCAAACCGCCTCCAAAATCCATAAGGAACGAAGGATCTCCGTTTTTCTGAATGTATTTGAAAGTGAATTCAGGCCCTACAGCAAACATGTCGAAAAGATTGAAATCAAAGTTCATGTAAGCCCCGAATGCAGGCTTTTCAATAATCTTGCTTCCGGTTGATTCGTCTTTAAGGGAAGCAACTGGAACCAGAACTTCTGGGGTAAGGCGGATGCTCATGTCCAGAGCAGAAAGGGAAGCAGTACTTGAAAGTACCATTCCGAATAAAACAACTTTAAAAATACGGATACTTTTCATAACTCTTCAATTATAACTTATAAAAATAGAATTATTCAAATGTTATTTCCTATATTGAAAATTTAAATGGATAATTCTATTGTATTGGTACTTCTTTGGGATGGGGTAAAATGAAAAGCGAAACAACCCGTGCAATAATTTACAAGAAAAATATTGAACATAACATAAATCAGATAAAATCAGTTCTTTCAGAAAAAACAGCCATGTGCGTTGCAGTTAAAGCCGACGGATACGGAACAAGCGCCCTGGAAACAGCCCGCGTTTGTGAAGCTTCCGGTGTAAGCATGCTTGCTGTTGCCCGCGTCAGCGAAGCGGTTGAACTTCGTGAAGAAGGAATCAAACTCCCGATAATTCTTCTGAGCCTCTGCTGCCCCGAAGAATTCGATGACCTTTTCCGTTATGAAATCATCCCTTTTGTTTTTGGTAACGAGCATATAAAAGCTTTGGACAGGGCAGCTTCAAACTGGAAAAAGAACAGTTCCCTTGCAGCCTCTAAGAAATTTCCTGTTCATCTTGCAGTTGATACCGGAATGGGAAGAATCGGCTGCCTGAAAGAAGAAGCGGGAAGTCAGGCTGAACTGATTTCCGGTTCTGAAAATTTGAAGCTTACCGGAATGGGAACTCATTTTGCCTTAAGTGATTCTGTTACGAAAGACGGAATTGATTATACAAACCTTCAGTTTGAGAATTTCATTTATGCCGTGAATTCCGTAAAAGAAAAGGGAATAGAACCTGGAATCTGTCATGCGGGAGCTTCGGCTATTGCTGTAAGCAGACCTGATTTTCATCTTGATATGGTACGTCCTGGAATCATTGTTTACGGATACTATGCAGATCAGGTGGATAAAAAATTCCTTGAAGAAAAAGGAATCAGAATTGATCTGAAACCTGTAATGCAGTTTGAAACAAAAGTTTCTGCAATCCGCCGGTTTACAAAAGGAATGACAGTTTCTTACGGAAGAACCTGGACTTGCTGTGAAGATACTGATATTGCGGTTCTCCCTGTGGGCTATGCCGACGGACTTCTCCGCCGTTACAGTCCTGGCCTTAAAGTTTCAATAAACGGAAAAGAGTATCCGGTAGTGGGCAGAATCTGCATGGACCAGTGCATGGTTGATATCGGAAAAGACAACAAGGAAATAAAGACTTGGGACAAGGCTGTGATTTTCGGACCTGTAGGGCAGGACGGTGCCCTTCACGATGCTGAAGCCCTTGCAGAACTTGGAAATACAATCAGCTATGAAGTTATGACTTCAATCAGTAAACGCGTTCCGCGTATAGTGGTGGATTAGTTCCAGACTCCGAGAGCTTTTTTTACTTCAGCTACCAGATAGAAACTTCCTGTTACAAGAAGAATTGCTTTGTCGCGGGAAGTCTGTTTCAGAACTCGTGGAATGAATTTCCCGAAATCTTCTTCGTAAATGAAATCAAGTCCGCATTCCTCAAAAGCTTTTTTAGCCCCTTCAATGTCGCTCTGTTTTACATTGCCCGGTTTTGTAAGGAAGATGTGATTGAATGGATCTTTGAAAAGAGGAGCTATATCTTTTACATCTTTGTCGGCGGCACAGGCAAAAAGGAGATTCACTTTCTTTTCAGGGTAAACTTCCTTCAGAGTGTTTATTGTAAGCTTGATTGAATTTACTGTGTGGGCTCCGTCAAGAATCAGGGTTTCTACATCCGGATAGTTTCTTACGGAATGAAGGATTTCAAAACGGCCCGGAAGCATGGCATTTGAAAGTCCGCGTTCAATTATTTTTTCGTCGGTTTCAGGAATTGCAAGCTTTACCGCAAGAGCAGCCATACAGGCATTTTCAAGCTGCATTGAACCAAGCATTGGCATTACCGTGTGAAGGGGACGGCTGAATTTTTCAGATTCGATTGTAACTTCCATAAGACCCATTTCATTGAAACGGTAAGATTTTGATGAAATAAGGTCATCCACAAAATAAATCGGAGCGTGCTTTTCAGAAGCTACCTTACGGAATACTTCGTTTACCGATTCAGACTGCTGGTGGGCAACTAAAACCGGAACTCCTTCCTTTATTATTCCAGCTTTTTCGTAAGCGATTTTTTCAAGGGTGTCACCAAGGAATTCTGTGTGTTCAAGTTCAATTATGTTTATGCAGGAAATTTTCGGTGTGATTATATTTGTGGAGTCCAGGCGTCCGCCCATGCCGACCTCAAAAACACACCAGTCAATTTTTGCCTGGCGGAAACAGAGGAAGCCGAAAAGCGTAACAAGCTCAAACCAGGTAAGGCTGCGTCCGCCCGGGAGCTGGTCGGGGAGAATTGATTCAATACGTGGAACCATTTCACGGATTGCTTTTTCATAAACTTCTTCCGGAAAGAAGCCTTCCGGAGTTTCGATTCTCTCGCGGAAATCAAGGATATGAGGTGAAGAATAGATTCCGGTTCTGTAACTTGACTTATCAAGGATGCATGAAATCATTCTTGAAACAGAACCTTTTCCTTTTGATCCTGCTACATGAAATGAATTGAAAGAGTTTTCAGGATTCTGAAAACGGTCGCAGAGAAATTTTATAGTGTCCAGCCAGAAAACACCTTTCTTGGGGTTGTGTTCAAAATTCAAATACTGGTCCAGCCAGTCCTGGAAAACTTCTACTGCATTCATAAAATATAGAATATCATCGTTTTTTGTGTTATTCTAGATAAACAAAAATTTATTAAGGACAAAAAGATGAGCGAAATCGAATATACAGACATTAACAAAAGCTTTGAAGCTGCAGTTGAACGCAGTAAGAAAATCGAAGCTGATATTCAGGTTAATCCTAAAAAATACAGAGTACTTACTGGAGACCGTCCTACAGGCCAGCTCCACGTAGGTCACTACTTCGGGTCTCTTCAGAACCGCGTACGCCTTGCAAACATGGGCGTTCCAACAATGATCCTCATAGCTGACTACCAGGTTCTTACAGACCATGATGCATTTGATAAAATCAGCCAGAATACAAAACAGCTGGTAATTGATTACCTTGCAGCCGGAATCGATCCTGAAAAGCAGGACGTAATCATCTATCCACATTCATACGTTCCGGAATGTAACCAGCTTATGCTGCCATTTTTGACACTGGTTTCAAACGCCGAACTTTCAAGAAACCCTACTGTAAAAGAAGAAATTGAATCAGCAGGCCTTAAGAACGTAAACGCAGGTATGTACACATACCCGATTCACCAGGCCTGTGACATCCTTTTCTGTAAGGGAAACGTTGTTCCAGTTGGAAAAGACCAGCTTCCACACCTTGAAATGACACGCAACATTGCAAGCCGTTTCAACAACAAATTCTGCAAGGGAAAGGATCCTGTATTCCCTGAACCACAGGCACTCCTTGCAAAGACTCCGATGATCCTTGGCCTTGACGGTACACAGAAAATGTCTAAGTCACGCAACAATGCCATCATGCTTGCATGGAACGAAGACGAAACAGCAAAGGCTATCAAGAAAGCTACAACAGACTCAGACCGCAACATTACATACGATCCTGTAAACAGACCGGCCGTTGCAAACCTGCTTACTCTTATTTCTCTTTGTACTGGTGAAGAACCAACAGCAATCGCTGCCCGTATTGGTGACGGCGGCGGCGGCGGACTTAAAGCTGCCCTTACAGAAGCAGTAAACGAAAAACTCCGTCCTTTGCGCCAGAAACGTGCACAGCTTGAAGCTGATCCTGAATACATCCGCCAGGTGCTTCTGAACGGTGCTGAAAAAGCCCGTGAAATCGGTATTAAGACGCTGGATGAAGTGCGCGAAGTAATGAACATGAAGATTTAATTTTGGGTTTTGTAAAAACTCATAAAACGGGGCCCCGCTTTGTGAAAATGTGATTCAACGGCATAAGTCCTCACTTCGTTGCGGGATGCCGTTGATCACCTTTTCACAGCGCCCCGTTTTATGTTTTTAAACCAATTTCAAGAATTAAATCTTCATTAAAGCTAGTTTAGAAAGCGAAGCAAAGCTTTTAGGGCGATGCTCCGCTTACAGAACGGGGCCCCGCACAGCGCCCCGTTTTTTTGTTTAACAGTAAATTAAAAATTATATTTTCATAAAGAATAGTTGAAAATGTCCTCGCTTCGCTGCGTAAATGCCGTTGATCGAATTTTCGCTGACCCCCATTTTTTTTAGATCTTTTTAGTTTCCATTATTTTTAGTTAAAACAGGGCCCCGCACAGCGCCCCGTTTTTTTTATTCAGAAAACTGATTTTTCTTCGCAAAAAAAAATAGTACAGTGTATTGAAATGGGAACCTGCGTTGCGGGGACCCATTTCAAAAAGATTTAAACATTAATCTTTTTTGCAAGAGAAAGCAGCTTTTCTTTTTCGTTCATTACCGGATCTTCAAGTACGGTTTCAAAAAGTTCGTTCAGTATGAGGCCGAGCTTTTTTCCGGCAGGGATGCCGTTTTCTATAAGATCCTTTCCGTTTACGGCCAGGTCTTTCAGGGAAAGGGCGTTCTGCTTTGCGGTTATGGCGTTTATGCGGTCCGTCAGTTCCAGAAGATTTTCTGTTGTAGTGGAGTTCCGTAAGTTCACTTCCGCATTGTGCATGCCGTAAACATCAGCAACCCTTAAATCAAAAAGCTCATCAATATATTCAAGTCCAACCCGCACAATGAAACGCCTTACGGCAGCATCGCTCCATGAAGATTCATAATGGAACATGTGGTTCTTTACCAGGTGGGAAACGTCTGCAATTTCTTCGTTTGAAAACTTGAGGCGGCGTAAAATCTTTTCTGTAATTTTTGCACCTTCAAGGTCATGGTTATAGAAGGTGTAGAGCTGGTTTTCTTCGGCCACCGCTTTCGGGTCTTTTGAAACTATGTTCTTTTCGGAATCGATGATGCGCTTGCAGTAAGGCTTTGCAATATCGTGGAAAAGGGCAGCAAGGCGTACCTTGTAATCATCTTTTGGGGCACCGTCGCAGGCGTAGATAAGATGGTCCATTACGTCAAAGTCGTGGAAGCCCCGTTCGTCTCCCTGAACACAGCCGCGGCAGATTTCAAATTCGGGAATAAAAAGCTTCATGATTCCTGTTTCTTCCATAAGCTTTAAGCCAACGCTTGGTTTTTCGCTTTTCAGCATCTTAAGGAATTCATCACGGAAGCGTTCAATGCTAATGGATGTAATCTTTTTCTGGATTTCAGGTTTCCTGATTTCTGAGAATGTATCTTTTTCTATACAGAATTTAAGCTGCGAAGCAAAACGGAGTGCACGGATTGGTCTTAAGCCGTCTTCCATGAATCTTTCGTTTGGGTTTCCGACAGTACGGATGATCTTTTTACGGATGTCGCGGCGGCCGTGGAACGGGTCTACAATTTTTCCGTCTTTCAGGTTTACTGCAATGGCGTTCATGGTAAAGTCACGGCGCGAAAGATCTTCCTCTATTGTGGCCGCATAAGAGATTTTATCCGGGTGGCGGCCATCGGAATATTCGCTTTCGGTTCGGAAGGTAGTTACCTCAATTTCTTCTGTATGGCCTTTATATTTAAAGTGAACGGTTACAGTTCCGTGGGCAATTCCTGTTGGGATTACGAATCTGAACATGTCCATGACCTGTTCAGGAGTAGCATTTGTGGCTACGTCGTGATCGGAAGCCGTTTTTTTCAGCATAAGGTCACGGACGGCACCGCCTACAAGGTATGCCTCAAATCCGTTTTTTTCAAAAACTGAGTAGAATTCTTTAAGTAAAGGTTCAATTCTGATTTTTCTCACATGCCCTCCGTTAGTACTCCAAGAACAATTGCCATAGTCACAAGAGCAACTGCAAGAACTTCACAAAGCACCATCACCACAAGAAAAATTGTTTTTTTCAAAGGGGTGTAAAGGTCTTTTATGAACATGAAAACAATTGATTCTATGATTCCAAAAAAAGAAACGATTCCGAAGAAAACCGAAGAAATTCCAAGAATGGAAAGAATAAGGCTCTGGGTTGAATCCTGAAAGCCCTGGAAATTTCCCATTACGTAAAAGAAAACCAGAAAAAAAGAGAAGGTCCCGGTTAGAGAAACGATGTTTTTAGTAAGGCGGAAAATCAGAATGATTGTGGGATGTCTTTTCTGGTCCATGGTTTTTACTTGTTTTATTATACTTAATTAATTATTATTAAGTCCATTATGAAGAAATTCTTTTTGTGCGTTCTGATTCTTCTGGGCTTTTTCGGATTTCTGTTTTTTACATGCTGGACCCAGATCAAAGTAAAACCACAGTCTTTCGGAGTAGTAGTTTCAAAACTTTCCGGCATCAATGAAACTCCTGTAACCAACGGAAAGTTCAGTTTCAACCGTGAATTTCTTCTTCCAACCAACGCAGAGCTTAAAATCTTTACCCTGAAGCCGGCAGTTTCTTCCAAACATATTGAAGGTGAACTTCCTTCTGCTGATTTCTATTCAAATAACGGCCTTTATGATTTTCATTACAGCTTTGATTTTTCATTTGAAGCTCATGTAGAGCCGGAAAATGTAATAGCCCTCATGAAAGAAAACAAGATTTCAAATAACGAAGAGCTGCAGGAATATATAAACCGCACCGGAGATTCCATCGTTCAGGATGTAGCAGCATTTTTTCTGAAAGCTGCCTCCGAACAGGAAGAATTCATTCCTGAAAGTCTTGGAATCGTGGACCTTTACAAAGCCTGTTCACTTTACGAAAACTATCCGTGGCTCCAGATAGATGTTCTGGCCCTTAAGGCTTCAAAAATCCCGGATTACAGACTTTACAAAGCCATTCGTAACCGTGTTCTGAACGGTACAGACTCAGTAACTTACGAAAACGGCCGTTACGCCGGAACTGATACAGAAACCGAGGAAACAAGCGGGGAACAACCTGAATGAAAAGATTATACGCAATAAGAGGAGCAGTCTGCTCTGAAAACACAAAAGAAGATATTTCAAAGAACGTTCACGAAATGTGTGACGCAATTTTTACTGAAAACGGAATAAAAAGCGAAGATCTCGTTTCAATTCAGTTTACAATGACAAAAGACCTGGACGAATACAACGCCTGTGCCGCTTTAAGAAAATCAGGACCTTGCATTGACTGTTCAGAGGTGGCAC
Source organism: Treponema sp. (assembly GCA_045617385.1). Lineage (GTDB taxonomy): Bacteria > Spirochaetota > Spirochaetia > Treponematales > Treponemataceae > Treponema_D. The sequence goes on along the minus strand of JAZLIM010000099.1, from coordinate 1,660 downwards.
TTTTCTGTTCGCAGGAAGCCGAAATAAAAGGAATGCTTCCAAAGTGTATCCGTGTTATGATTACCTGTTATCTTGAAGAAGGAAAAGAGATCAGAAACATCTACATGAACGGTGCAGAAGTTTTAAGACCTGACAGAAAATAAAATGAATATCTGGATTGCAAGCCACGAATGTTCGGGAATTTCCGAAGCGGGTGGTGTAAAAAACGTAGCATACTCCCTTTGCCGGGAATTCCAGCTTTCCGGCCAGAACGTGACTCTTTTTGTACCGGCTTTCGGCTGTGTTTCATACGATTTCCTGACTGAAATAAAAAAAGACCTTTACAGAACTGAAATTGAAGTGGCCGGAAAAACTGAAAAGGTCACTTACACCGTTTCAAAGTCTTCTTCCTCTGATTTTACCGTTGTCCTCGTAAACAACAGCTGCTATTCCGAAAAAGAAGCTGTTTATACTTACACCGCAAATGAGGAAAAACAGAATCCTGACCACAAAAAAGGCCACGGACACCAGGATGTTCACCTGATCGATACGCTTTTTGCAAAAGCTGTAGCCCGTTTTGCAGAATTTACCGGAGAAAACTCTCTTCCGCACATCATCCACTGCCAGGATGCGTCCACCGCTCTGGTTCCGGTTTTCTGTAAGATGGAACCAAAGCTTAAAAACGTAAGAACCGTGGTAACAATCCACAATGCAGGCCCCTTCTACCACCATAATTTTAGTGATTCAAAAGAAGCAGCCCTTTTTACAGGCCTTCCGGAAGAAAGCTTTGCTTCTTCCCTGAACGAAGGAAAACCGGAACCATTCCTTATGGCCTTTGAAAGCGGGGCACTCCTTACAACCGTTTCTCCTGAATATGCAGAAGAAATTACAGATCCAGAATATACGAATGAAACAGAAGGCCTTTCGAAAATCTTTTCCGAAAAGTTCATACCGGTTACGGGCATAACAAACGGAATAGATATTGGCCTTTATGATCCTGAAAATACAGCACTTTCGGCTCTTCCTTACAAGTTTTCTCCGGCAAAAAAGGATTTTGAAGGAAAAAAGAAATGCCGCTCCTGGTTTTTCCAGAAACTTTCTGAAGCCGGAAATAGCGTTCACGATTTTCTTGAAGGAATCCGTGTTTTCGGCGGCTTTGAATCCCTTTCGGAAAATGAATCGGTAATCTGTTATCACGGGCGCCTTGCAACCCAGAAAGGGCTGGCACTTTTAGCAGAAATAGTTCCTGAAATCCTTGAAAAAAGAGATGAAGTAAAGGTTCTTATAATGGGCCAGGGCGAAAAGCCTCTTGAAGAAAAATTCATAAGTCTTTCAGAAGAATATTCAGGAAGATTCCTTTTTCTGAACGGTTATACCAAAAAAGCCGCAAGACTTTCCCTTGCAGTTTCCGATTTTATCCTAATGCCAAGCTTCTTTGAGCCCTGCGGGCTTGAAGATTTTATTGCCCAGGTGTACGGAACACTTCCTGTTGCCCATGCCACAGGCGGCCTGAACAAGATCATAGACGGAAAAACAGGCTTCCTTTACAAACCCAATACAAGGGAAACTCTCCTTGAAACGGTTGAAAAAGCCTGCAGTCTCAAGCTTAAGGATCCGGAAGTTATTGAAGGAATGCAGAAAATGGCATGGGACAACATTTCCGAAAACTATCAGTGGAGCA
>JAZLIM010000098.1:0-5469 GCA_045617385.1 Treponema sp. | reverse complement strand
TAAGCCATACCACCACCAACGATGAGTGTTGAAGCGTTCTTCATAAGGCTTTCAAGAACAGCGATTTTTGATGATACTTTTGCACCACCGATGATAGCTGTCATTGGTTTTTCTGGGTTTGTTACCATTGGCTGGATGTATTTAACTTCTTTTTCCATGAGGAATCCACCAACTGATTCGCATCCCATGAATTTTGCGATAGAAGCTGTAGAAGCCTGATCGCGGTGAGCTGTACCGAAAGCGTCGTTTACGAAGATGTCTCCGTATGAAGCAAGTTCTTTTGCCATTACGTCGCGTTCTGCAGCGTCTTTAGATGTTTCTTCTTTGTGGAAACGTGTATTTTCCAGCATTGCAACTCCGCCTTCTGGGAGTTTTGCAATAGCATCAGCCTGTCCGAGTGCATCTGGAAGGAATGTAACTTCTTTTCCGAGTTTTTCTGCAAAGTATTTAACAACAGGAGCCATGCGGTTTTTGCCTTCGATGAATTTTGCTTCATCTTCAGCTGTCCATTCTTTTCCTGCTTTTGCTGCTTTTTCAGCTGCTTTTTTTGCATCTTTTTTTGGGTCACCAAGGTGGCTCATAAGAACGAGAGAACGTGGGCTCTGTTCCAGAATGTATTTGATTGTTGGGAGAGCAGCCATGATACGAGTATCATCCTGTACTACACCTTCCTTCATTGGTACGTTGAAGTCAACACGCATGATGATGCGTTTGCCTTTAAGATCAACATCTTTTACTGTCTTGATCATTTGTAACTCCTTATATTTAGAGCGTAAAAAACGCCTTATTTACTTACTGTTATTTTACTGAATTTCAAAAGTGAATTCTACTTAAGAAGAAATCCTTAGAACTTCAGTCCCTTCAAACCTTTAAGAACATCCTTTGCCTTGTCTGTATCAACCCCTGCATTTTTAAGTACATCTTTGGCAGCATCGGTTGCTTTTCCGCTAAGCTGAGCCTGGAGTTCTTTTTTCTTGGCTTCCATCTGATCCTGATAGCTCTGAACCTTTTTCTGTTCGCCGTTAATTGAATCAGAGATTCCCATAAACTTAGCAATTGAATCTGAAGCGCCGCCAGTTTTTTCTGTAAGCATCTTCATAGCATCGTTTTTTGCAGACACAGCAATAGCATTTACTTCCTTCGAAAGTGCGGCAACAATCGGATCAGAAAGCTGGCGTGAAAGCTTGTCGAATTCCTTCAGGTTTACAGTAAATTCACCGTTTTCATCCATTCCAACTTCAAAGCCTACAGTAAGCTTACGGATTTCACTCAATGCATCCTTATAAATCTTGCATACTGCAGCCGGTTCAAAGTCCATTCCTGTCATTTCAGAAACTTTCATATCAAGAACACCGCTTACCATAGCAGTACCGTTTGAATGTGCAGTTACAAGAGCTGTAATGTCTGATTTTGATTTCAGATTGAAGATTTCAGCATTAGCATTGATTGTGTACCCTTCTCCGTTATAGTTTGCAAGAAGAAGCGGTCCTGCAGAATCTTTTCTTGCATCAATAACAGCTTTTGCAGAATTGGCATTTCCCATTACAGAGAAAGCAGCTTCTACCGATGTTGTTTTTCCTGTCATATTCTGATCAGATGAAACATCTTTTGCAGTTCCTTTGAAAAGCAGTTTGTCTGTACCATATTCATAACCTGAGGCAACTGCTTCTTCCACGTAAAATTTCGGAACTACATCTTTTCGGTAATAAACAGTTCTTCCAGGAAGGCGTCTTGGCCCGTCCTTTTTAGCTTTCTTTTCTTTTTTCTTTGAATCATCCGAAGAAGCCTTTTCTTTTGCCGGAGCAGATCCCATTGAACTCATAGCTCCGTCAACAGCCTTGCTTACATACGGATAGTATTTTCCAGAAACATCGTAAAGGATTGCTTTTACAGCGTCTCCCATTACATCTTTCATTCCGTCTGCGCTGAAAAGAGACTTAACCTGATTTACCTTTGAGTCTATCAGGTTACGGTCAGAATCAATTGCATTCTGAATATCTGATGCATACTTTGCTACAAGTTCAGTATCACTTTTCAGGTCTTTTGAAGTCTGCACTACAAGATCAGTAACAGCCTGACCTTCTGAGCTTGCTTTATTAATTGTTTCAATAGCAGCTTTGAGTCTTGCCGGGTCAGTTACGCCCGACCAGTCAGTTGAAAGAACTTCCTGAACACTTTCAGTAAATGAATTTACAGAAGCTTCCAGTTTTGCAGGAGTTGCCTGCCATTTTTCAACCTGTTTCTGAACATCATCCTGTACGGTTTTGGCCACAACCGGAGACTTCAGTTCTTTCTGGATATCCGCAATCATAACTTCCGGATTATACTGGGCAAACATCTGAATAAGTCTTTCAGATGCTTTTTTTGAATAATCTTTTGCGCCGGCTGCAATCTTGCTTTCAGCCTTCTTTTCCTTTTTGGTTTTCTTTTCCACAAGCTTTCCAGGCTTCTTTCTTTCTGTATTAAGAGCTACGCCTTCCACTGAAAGTTTTTCCGCATGGAATTTCCCTTTCAAAAGATCTGTAAGATTGAAGTTCACAGTAACATTATCAAGCTGGAAAAGATTCCTTGTAAGATCATCTTTGTTTGTCTGCTCGATTCCGCGGATATCAAGAGATGCTCCAAAAATCTGAAGGTCAACCTTCTTCACATTTGCTTCAGCATGGAATATTCCCTGCAGTGAAGAAACAATCACCTTCTCTACGATTACATTCTTGAATGCAGTTACTGTAAGTCCGATTCCTGCAAGTAAAACAACAACTGAAACAAGAGGCCCCCATTTGATTCCGGCCTTCTGCTGCTTTATCTGTTTAGCAATTGCTTTAAGACGTTTTGCTTTATCTGCTTCAAGTTCTTTTGTTTTATCTACAGCATAAACGTTACGGCCTTTTGAATCTGTCTGGATTTCAAAAATGCTTTTTACAAGTCTGGCATCAGCATCAATATAGATTTTCTTAAGGATTTTTTTATTGAATGCCTTTTCCGAATATTTCTTCTTCAAGAGCTTAGGAAGTTTTGCAGCCTTAACAGTTTTTGCAGGCTTCTTTTCCTTTGGCTTTTTTGCAGGTTTTTCTGCCTTTTTTGTTTCTGTAATTTCTTTATCGTTCTTCATACTATCCGTCCTGAAATACTATTCGCTCTTAAGTTCCATCAGTTTTTTAAACATTGGCACCTTGTACAGTCCTTTCATGAATTTTGACTTGATAAGCTTAGGAGCAATTGTTTTTCTCCAGGCCCTTACAAAAAGTACAACAATCACAAAAAGAGGAAGATAAGCAATCAGACTGCATACCAGAGAACCTGCAACTATTGAGTTGTTGAACTTTGTAAATCCTACAAACGGAACATCAAGCAGTCCGGCGTAAAAATTTTCAAGAGGACTGAAGGTAAGAACAGCATAACCTACTGTATCAAAGAGCCTGTCACAAAGAGGTGCAATAAGGGCACCAAGAAGAATCATGATTCCGTAACAGTTTTTGTTTGTTCGAACAAAAAGGAAGAAAACAAAAAGTACATACCATAAAAGATTGTTTTTAGGCATAACACCAAGCATAAGTCCGATACAGAAAGAATTTGCAATCTGACTGGCCTTTGAGTTTGAGTTCAAAAGCTGTATAAACTTCAGCAGTTTTTGGAACATAAAAACCTCTAAAAAGAAAAGATAGAATCAATTATATAGAGATTTTGGAACTTTGTAAAAGACAGGAAAGGTTAAACAAAAAAAGGGAGAAAGAAAATTCCGTTATTTTCCGGATTCCTTTCCCCCTTTCGAAAAAAGTTTCAGACTATTTAGTCATAAGTGTTGTTTTGGAATCCAGAACAAGAGCAGAATCTACAGGTTTAAGGATTCTCATACCAAGTTCCTTGCCTGTAGAAGCCAAATGCACAACTGTACTGAAGAGCGGAAGCTTGTCTTCAGAAAGCTGATCCTTAAGCTCCGGAGCTTCATTTGTGTAACTGAACCAGGCAGTCATTCCTGTTTCACGAACAAAATCAGCCATTGCAGAAATATCATCTGTATCTGTTTTTCCTAGATCCAGCCCGTCAATTACAAGGGCTGAAACTTCAATTCCACCATCCTTAAGAGAATTCAAGGTCTTTACAACTTTTGGAAGTGAAAAGTTTTCCTGGTTGAAATTCAGAATTGTTCTGTCACGAACGATATCGCCTGTAATTTCAGAAATTCCAACATGTTTTTTCTTTGCAATTTCCGAAAGAATGCTGTCATACCATGCAATTACATTTGAGGAATGCTGGTCAAAAGAAACATGAACAAGATGCTTTCCCTTAAGAAGTGAATCTATAGCAAACTGAACAAGAACCGAAGTTTTTCCGAGACCTTTCTTTGCTGTAACAAGTCCCATTTCCCCGTCTTTAAGGCCACCGGCTGCATGTGCATCAAACACTCTTACCGGACTAAGATTAATAAGATCAGATTTTTCCATAAAAATTCCTCCATGAAGTACTGTATCTATAAATATAAGGCCAAATTTGAAAAAAAACAAAAAAAAGCTTCCTGCTTTTGTACAGGAAGCTTTTCAGAATCTATACGCTTATGCGTTCAGAACTATGCGTTCTTTTTAGATTCCTGGTATTTCTTTGTGAGTTCTTCAGCAACGTTGTTTGGAACTTTTCCGTATTTTTCAAATTCCATTGTGAATTCACCCTTACCCTGTGTAGAAGAACGCAGGATTGTAGAGAATCCGAACATTTCTGAAAGTGGAACTTCTGAGTTTACAGTTGTTGTTCCGTTTTCGTCACCAGAATCGATGATCTGACCACGGCGCTGGTTGATAAGACCGAAAATAGCACCCTGGTATTCGTTAGGAGCAGCAATCTGTACCTTCATGATTGGTTCAAGGATAACAGGTTTTGCTTTTGCATAAGCTTCACGGAAAGCACCGATAGCAGCAATCTGGAATGCGTTATCGTTAGAGTCAACCGGGTGGTACTGACCATCATTGATTGTCATCTTAACACCTACGATTGGAGCACCGATGAGAGAACCTTCTTTAAGAGCTTTCTGGAAACCTTTATCACAAGATGGGATGTATTCGTTAGGAATAGCACCACCCTTGATTGCGTCTACGAATTCGTAGTCTTTGTCTGTGATTGGTTCCATGATACCTGCAACACGACCATACTGACCAGAACCACCAGTCTGTTTTTTGTGTGTGTAGTTGAAGTCAGCTGGAGCTGTGATAGATTCACGGTAAGCAACCTGTGGAGCACCTGTGATAACTTCACATTTGTATTCGCGGCGCATACGTTCAACGTAAACGTCAAGGTGAAGTTCACCCATACCACGGATGATTGTTTCAGCAGATTCAGGGTCAACATTTACACGGAATGTTGGGTCTTCTTTTGTAAAGCGGTTAAGAGCTTTAGACATCTGCATAGCAGCCTGTTTGTCTTTTGGAGTAATAGAGTAAGAAATAACAGGTTCTGGAACATACATAGATGCCATTG
>JAZLIM010000097.1:0-29536 GCA_045617385.1 Treponema sp. | reverse complement strand
TGTGAATGCGTATGCTGTTTTATCAAGCTTTTTGCGGATAAGGTCTACACCAGTTGTAATGTTTCCCCACTGGTCTGAACCTGCAACCTGCATGATACAGTTCTTTGCTTCGAACAGGTGAAGGAAGTCGTATCCCTGAAGCAGCATGTAAGAGAATTCTGCAAAAGTGATTCCTGTTTCAAGGCGGCGGCGGATAATGTCTTTATCAAGCATGTAGTTTACGTTGATGTATTTACCGATGTCGCGGAGGAAGTTCAGGAATTCGTAGCCTTTCATCCAGTCGTAGTTGTCTACAAGTTCAGCTGTTGGAACCAGGCGGGAAATCTGAGCACGGATTCCGTTGATATTTGCTGTTACTTTTTCTTCAGAAATGATTTCACGTTCTGCTGTAGGACGAGGGTCACCGATACGTCCTGTTGCTCCTCCACAGAGAAGTATAGGGTGGTGGCCTGCATTAGCAAGACGTTTAGCCATACAAAGAGACGAATAATGTCCTAAATGAAGTGAGTCTGCTGTAGGGTCAGTTCCCCAGTAAAAAGAGAATGATGAACCGTCCAATGTTTTCTGTAAATCTGCTTCTTCTCCGGCAACGTCTTTAATAAGACCGCGCCATTTAAGGTCTTCGAAAAGTGACATAATTATTCCTTTGTGTTTGAATTTCTGGTTTTAGATTACTTCTGGCGGAATGTGATGCGTCCCTTATCCAGGTCATAAGGTGAAAGTTCAACCTTTACGCTGTCACCAGGAACGATTCTGATGTAGTGTTTGCGCATTTTACCTGAAAGGTGAGCCATGATTACATGACCGTTTTTAAGTTCAACTCTGAAAGTTGTGTTAGGAAGTGCTTCTTTAACGATTCCTTCTACTTCAATAGCTTCTTCTTTAGCCACGATTCCTCCAAAAAATTGACTGAATTTTTTCGAATTTTGTTGCATTTTCAGTCTTTTGCACTTAAATTAGTATATACAAAACTTTAACGCTTTGCAACATTACAAAATTCTTCAATATTAAAGTCTTATTTTAGAAAAAAAGTTGGTTGCATGTAAAAATCGGGAGGAATTATGAATCAGAAATTCTTGAACAGCATGAAAAAATCACTTCAGGAGCAGCGCAAACAGATTATTGAATCGCTTGCCAGCCAGAGTGATGATATGAAAAATCTTGTAAAAACTGTTGAATCCGGTGATGAAGCTGACGTTGCTGCAGATGCAATCGACAGAACTCTTCTGACTGCTATCGGCTCTCAGGATGCAAGACGTCTCCAGCAGATTGACGGTGCTCTGGATAGAATTCTTCAGGGAAAATACGGCCGCTGTCTTAAATGTGGAAAAGATATTCCTCAGGCCAGACTTGAAGCTCTTCCATATACACAGATGTGTATTACCTGCGCCAGCGCAGAAGAACGCAGAAACAGATAGCAATCGTTTTTCCATTCTTTGGAAAAAATGACCTGAAAAAAAACGCCTGCCTTTACAGATTTCTGTATCAGCAGGCGTTTCTTTTTTTAATGGTCTCTGAGCCTGTGGTCCCTGAGCCTGTCGAAGGGGCGAAGGGTCGAAGGGCCCATTTTATCTTAAAGGCAGATTCTACTGTGCAGCTTCAAGAACTGAAAAGAATGCATCTTTTGTGATGTAGTCATTTCCCTGTTTTGAAAGCAGAAGAGGGTAGAATGTTTTTCCACCATGGTTCAGCCATGTGTTTTCATCGTTGAGTCCCCAGATTGTTACACATGTAATTCCGTTTGAACCTTCAGTTTTAGCATTGCGTCTGAACATTTCAAAGTAGTTCTTGTAGGCGTTTTTAAGCCCGTCTTTCTGGGTAATATCAGCTTCAATGTCCAGTTCTGTTACGTGTACATCAATTCCAAGAGCCAGATATTTTTTCAGTGCAGATTCATAAGAGGCAACTCCAGGCCATGAATATTTAACATGACTCTGCATTCCCATTACATCAAGGCGGGTAGGAAGTACTTCGTCGTTTTCATGTGCTTTTACGGCTTTAATCAGGTTGATGATTCCGTTAGTCTTCATGCCCATGTATTCATTGTAGTCGTTGTAGCAGAGAAGAACGTCTTTTGGAGCATATTTGTTGGCGAAGCGGTAAGCGTTGATGATGAATTCATCGCTTTCGTAAATCTGGTACCATCTTGAGTCCCCTGTAGAATTACAGCCGCTCTTGATATCAGAAGGCTTTTTTGTTCCGTTTGTTGAACCGCGGAGATAATTTGTGCCGTTTGCATCATCAGCAACAGCTTCGTTTACAACGTCCCATGCATAAATCACATGTTTTCCGCCATTGTTCTTTGCTTCCCATTCTGCAACATGTTCCAGAACACTCTTTATGTACCATTCATGGCGGGCAGTCATTTCTGCCTTGTCTTTAACAAGCCCTTTTGTAACATCGTAGTCTTCGCAGAAGAACCAGTCAAAAGTCTGTGAGTGCCATGTAAGAACGTGACCTCTCATCTTTACTTCTGCAAGTTTTGCCGACATAAGACAGGTGTCCATTCCGCCGAAACCGTGTTTCGGATCGTTTCTTGAAGGCAGTGTGTTTGGAACTTTGATTGTTTTTCCTGTTGAATCAGTAAAGTCTACAGTATGAACAGGAGTTGCACCGTAATGCCACTGAAGCCACTGAGGTTTCATTTCGTTTCCCATTGTGATTGTTGTAGCATGGCGGTAAATTCCGTCCTGAACGTCCGGATTGGTAATTTCAGGGAGTTCTACGGCAAATCCGATGTTTTCAAAAATCCCGGTATCTACGTATGCTTTTTTCAGGGAAGGGGCAGTAAGCCATGTAGATGGTTCTGCTTTTTCAACAGCAGGAGCCGGCTCTGGTGTTTTTTCAGCAGGTTTCTTTGCAGTACTTGCACATGAAACGAGCATGATTGCTACTGACAGAAGAGCGGCTTTGTAAAGTTTGTTTGATTTCATTGTTTTTCCTCCGAATATACAGGTAAAAAACGCATATTCGTATAAATTATGACAAATTACCGGAAAAAAGCAATCAAATAAACTTTGTATATTTTGTACAAAAGTCTACCAGTCTCTCTGGATATATGTAGCTCTAGGGCGGGCTGTAATGTCTACACGTCTGTTCTGGGCACGGCCTTCTTCAGTTGCATTTGAAGCAACCGGTCTTGTTCCGCCGTATCCTTTATATGTAAACAGTGATTTTTCAAGTCCTTCATCAATAAGTGCGTTCATTACAGTTACGGTTCTTTCTATAGAAAGATTCAGCTGACCAGTCGGTTTTCCTACATCAGCAGTATGGCCTTCTACAAGAACTGTGTAGCTGTTGTCATTGATGATTTCTGAAAGCATGTCAGCAATTTTCCGGATTCTGTTCTTTTCGCCTGGAAGCAGTTCATCTGAATCAGGATAGAATTTAAGGTCAACTGAGAAAAGAATTCCGTTCAGACTGTCACTTACCACAATGTCGTCAACCTTGTTTTTGTACATATACTGTTTTACAGTGTTGAATTTTACGTAGTATTCACGGTCTTTTTCAGGTGCTGAAACTGTATAGCAGAGATTCTTTTTGTCCAGAAGGATTACAATCTTTCCTTCTGCCAGGAGTTTTACGTTTTCAGGAACTGTAAGAATTTTAAGAGCATCACTTCGTTTGATTACAGGGTCAGTACGGTTTCTTCCGAAAACCTGAATGGCACGGATATAAAGAGGATCATACCCGATTCTGTCTTCAAAACGTGAAGTGTCATCGGAATAGTCAAAAACGTTGATTCCTTTCTGTGTTGCAATTTCCGGTTCAACCATGTTCTTTTCGAATACGGTATTCATTTCTTCGTCCCAGATCTGCGGAAAGAAACAAGGGTAAACTTCACTCTCAATGTATTCCCCGTGAACAGGGTAAAGTCCGCGTGCATCAATTACAATTCCTGAATAAGGACGTGAAGGAACAGAATCAACCGGTTCCTGGGGAATAAAAGAAGTTTTGTGGCGTACAAGAATACGGGAAATTGAATCTGTGCTGATAGTGTTTGTTGTTTTCAGCTGCTTTGTGTCGTGAGTAAAGTATTCCGGTGTTGATTTTCCGGATTCAATTATTTCAGAAACATTGTCCAATGTAATGGCATTCTGAATTACCTGGTCGCCAAGGCATTCAGTGTTGTTTACGAAAAGAGTCAGAAGAGGGCGCTGAATGAGTTCCGGAGTCTTTGTTTTGATCTGTACGGAAGCTGTCTGCTTTCCGGAAGGCATTCTGATTCCCGCTTTTACAGTATCCATTGTGATTTCAGATCTGAATGTTTTTGTTGTCCAGTCAATGTCAGAAACTGATTCTACAGACTGTGCAAATACTGATAAAGAAAGCGAAATAGAAATAAGGAATAAATAAACTCTTTTCATGCTGGTCCTTCTGTTTTTATACTCTTCCAATTCTTTATCGGAATTTATTTGGAAGGAATGTAGAGAATTTTTCCGATTCTGAGAATTGCGTTTTCCTGGATTCCGTTGGTGTCACAGAGAGCCTGAACGGTAGTTCCGAATTTTCGGGAAATGGACCAGAGTGAATCGCCTGCCTGAACCTTATACTGGAAAGGGAATTCTATGGGCTGGAGACCTGCTATAACATTTTCAAGGGTTGCTTTCATTCCAAGGGGAACACGGATTTCGTAAGCCGCAGCCGGTGGGGTAAAGCCTTTGGTAAGGGCCGGGTTCAGCCTTTTCAGCTGTTTTTCTTCTATTCTCATGTCTCTGGCAATGGCCGAAATGGAATAAGGTTTGCTTACCGTTACGTAGTCAAAAAGACCGTCCCGTTCATTGGCCAGAACAAGGAATTCTTCTTCGTGGTCTGGAAGTTCAATTCCGTAGTCTCCGCTGTTTACGGCAATGTCTGCTATTGCTATAAGTTTTGGCACATAATCTTTTGTCTGGGCTGAAAGAAATCCGTTTTCTGCAAGAAACCAGAAGTCTCTGCTGTTTCCCTTCTTTATTGCCCGGTTCATTGCACCGCTTCCGCAGTTGTAGGCACCTATAGCAAGAAGCCAGTCCTGAAAGTAGTTGTAATTGTCCTGGAGTTTTGAAAGTCCGCCTTCCGTACTTTTCCACGGGTCAAGGCGTTCATCCACATATTCATTCAGTTTAAGGAAAGGCTTTACGGAGTTTTCCATGAACTGCCACATTCCAAGGGCACCGCTTTTTGATTTTGCCGAAGTCTTGTAGCCTGATTCAACAACCGGAAGGTACTCCAGTTCTCCGGGAACTTCCCGGTCCTGGACCGTTTTTCGTACGTAAAGACGATACTCCATGGCATTTTCCAGAATGTCATAAAGCAGTTTTATGCGTTTTTCGTTTGAAAGGTAATACTGGCGCCAGGCTTCTACTTCTGGTCTTTCCCGGTTTTCTGATATGAGAGGGTATAAGGAATCGGTTTCTGTTTCAATTTCCTGGGGAAATACGGAAAACGAGAACAAAAGAAGAAAAACTGTTGTTATAAGGGGTTTTCGGGTAAAACGCATTACAGCTTGTTTCCGAAGTAGATTCCTGCCCATTCCCAGTTACCGTTGATGTCCGGATCCAGAGGGAAATTTACCTTGCGGAAGTAAAGGTACCAGGTGTTTACGTAGGTACTCCATCCCCATGTTCTAAGGTAGGCTTCGTTTTCATTTGAAGATTCATCAAGATTTTCTGCAAAACGGATGCGGTTACCGCGCATGTAGTCATGCATACTGAATTCTGTCTGAGAGTTGGCGTCGTTTTCGTCCTGTTTCCACGACATGGAGAAGAAATTTACCTTTGAGCGGTATTTGTCCAGAGTTCTCCAGTCGTAATTGCGGATTGCTTTTTTTACGGCTGTTTCCAGTTCTGCAAGACTTTCAAAAGTCCAGTCTTTTGAAGAGTTGTTGAAGTCTATAAGATGGCGGGCATCTTTGTAGGCGTCAGGTTCTCCCGGAATCTGGATTGTAGTTGCATCCGGCTGGTTCAAGAAGAGCTGACAGGTTTTAAGTGCCATATCCCACTGACTGTCTTTTTCGTATTCCGTTGCAAGACGCATGTAAAGTTCAGTGGTGTTGATGTCTTTCGGAAATCTGTTTATAAGCTCGTTGAAGTACTTGATTCGTGTTTTCGGAGTCTTACTGATCTGAATCAGATGCTGAAGACAGATGAAATGGATGGATTTGCCTTTTACAAGAAGGTCAGAATACTGGCGGAGGATACGGTCAAAATAATATTCAGCAACCGGTTCTGCATTAAGGGCCATGTAGGAGTAGGCAGTCATCAGAAGCCAGTAGGCGTTATATTTGTCGTCCGGATTCTTTTCTACCCAGTTATTCAGAAAAAGAATGGCGCCCTGATAATCCTTTGTGTAAAGGAGGTTACCTGCCATTTTGTTTACGATGGCATATTTCTGCTCAGAGGAAAGATAATTCTCCTGAAGCAGAGTCTGAAGCTGTTCCTGAGTCTGTTTGATTTCCTGATTTTCTGAAACTGTATTCCGGCAGGCGGACAGAACCATAGTAACTGCCAGAAAAAGGAGCAACATTCTTTTTTTCATGTTCTTCAATTTAACATAGAGCTTTCTTATTGTAAATATTGAGATTTTGGTGAATAATTGGGAGTATGGCTACTGTCAGAAAATGGATTTTGAACCTTATACTTGCTCTTGGTATTCTGTTTGTTTTCGGGGGATTTTTTCTCCTGGTATATGCTGTAATCGGTGATTATCAGAAGTATTTCCGCTTCTGGCCGTTCTTCGTTGTTTTTGTGGGAATGGTGCTGATTTATTCATCAGTGGTACTTTTTCACTGGCTTTATGAATTCTTTACAGGGCTTTCACTTTCCCTGTCAGGCTGTTTTTCTCTTCTGATTACAACTGAAATCATTCCGTCATCTTTTGACCGGCTCTGGCCTGTGTTTATGATTATTACAGGAGTTTCCCTTGCACTTTCCTGTGTTTACAAGTTCAGAAGACTCAGACCTTCATATTTCGTTCCGGCTCTGGTTATTGTAGCTCTGGGAGTTTTCTTCCTGATGTTCTCGCTGGAAATCATTTCAATGTCCATTTCGTCCTTCTTTGTAATTGTTGGACCATTCCTTCTGTTTGCAGCCGGTGCTGCAAGTATTATTTTCTTTATTTTCCAGAGTAACCACAAAGAATTCGTTATTCCGGAAGAGGATGCCGATTCTTTAGATTGACAGATAAAATGGGAAACTCTGGTTTCTGCAGATTAAAAATACTGATTCTTCTCATCTGTATGCTGACCCTGGACCTTCTGGCTCCGGGGCAGGGGCTTTATGCGGCCTCAAAGAAAAAATCGAAGAAAGGGGAAGAAAAGGTTGAGGTTCCGGTAGTATCGGGACAGGAAGCACCTACAAAGGTTTCTCTTCCGGCAAGCCGCAGAAACGTTTCCTATTTCTCAAAAATCAATCTGGAAATACTGAACGGGGTTGAAAACGGTACTCCGGAATCAATCCGCCAGGCAATGAACTTCATTCGAAAGTCTGAGTCTGAATACCAGGAAAATGAACGGGTTCTTATAAACATCGCTTCTGCAATCATGCAGTACGCATGGCCGTCGGAAAAGTTTCCTCTTGATGTTCCTTCAGTTTCGGAAAACGGGGTTTATCTTGGAGCCCTGGAATTTGTAAAAAACGGCATTTTCGATTCCAGCACCGGAAATACAGACTTTCTTTCCACAATTCTTCCGGCTTTCGTGGCTCTTGATTCCGATGTTTCTCCTGAAATTCTTGTTCTTTGTGAAGAAGCTCTGGTAAAAGCTTCCGAGTTCAACGAAACATCGGTACTTGCAGATTATCTCCGGGGCGTTGTTGATTTTAAGATGCGGAATTTTGCCTCTGCAGAAGGGTATTTCGGAAAAGTTTATGGTTCAAATCCTGAAATTTACGAAAACAAGCTTTATTTTGCCCGTACGGAATATGAACTTAAGAAATATGAAACTTCTTCTGGTATCCTACAGGGAATTCTTTCCGGAAATCCTCTGAATCTTGAAGTCCTGAAGCTTGGCGCAAAAGTGGCTTTTGATATGAAGGACTACGAAAAGTCAGAAGAATATGTTGCCAGAGTTCTTCAGCAGGTTCCGAACAGCCTTGAATTTGTTCTTTTCCGCGCAAAGATTCTTGTGCAGAAAAACGATTACATTCATGCGGTTTCTCTTCTCGATATGTATTCCCGCCAGAATGATACGAACCGTGATTACCTTATTCTGCGCACCAAGGTCCAGGTGGACTGGTCCAAGAATGCAGGACTTGCTTCCGAAACAATCGAAAAGGCGCTTGCCCTTTACCCTGACGACAAAGACGCTCTTCTTCTGGCAGCCCAGATTGCTTCCATAACGGATTCCCCTGTTGCCGGTAAGTATGCCGATGAACTTGTTCAGAAAATCCTTGAAACTGATCCTGAAAACAGAACAGCCCTTGTCTATGCACTGAACGGACTTGTCCGCCGTGAAGAATGGGATTCTGCCTATGAAATCAGCCGCCGTCTTGTGGCTTTTGAAAACCCGGAATCTGATGTTATTCTGCGGCATACATCCATCTGCCTTAAGCTTGGTAAAAAGAGTGAAGCACTGAACATTGCTTCCGGTGCATATAATTCAAATCCTCAGGATGAGACAATCCTGCAGGCTTATATTCTGGCCCAGATTGCAAACGGAAATACAAATCAGAGCATAACGCTCATAAACTCTCTTCTGGATTCTTCCTCATCAAAGATGAAAAGTTATCTCTACTATAGAAGAAGTTTTCTTCAGGGAACTGAAAGTTCTTCTCTTGCTGATCTCAGAAGCAGCCTTATTGCCAACCCAAGAAACAGTGATGCTCTTCTTCGTCTTTACGAAATCTATTTTGCAAAAGAAGATTACAAAAAAGCCCAGTATTACCTTAAACAGGTTGTTGCCCTGAATCCTAATGATTCTTCTATTAAAAAGCTTAATGAATCACTGACAAAACTGCTTCAGTAGTTTCTTCCCGAAATAGATAATTTCAATTTGATTTTCCCGTTTTTTTCCATTATAATTATACAACTGATTTTATATTCAGATTTTAACAAAAAAAAGGAAGGAATTAAAATATGTGTTTTATCCCGTTCTTGCAGGCAGGTTCTGCGTCTGCTTCAGGCGGAATGCTGGGCATGATGCTCCCATTCCTGCTGATTATCGTAATCATGTACTTCTTCATGATTCGTCCGCAGAACAAAAAACAGAAGGAAATGGAAAAGATGCTTGCTGCTCTTAAAAAGGGTGACAAGGTTGTAACAATCGGTGGAATCCACGGCGTTGTTTCTTCTGTTAAAGAAAATACAATCATCGTAAAAGTTGATGAAAACTGCAAAATCGAATTCAACCGTACAGCTATCTCTTCAGTAATCGATCCTGAAGCAGAAGCAAAAGCCAAAGCTGCAAAAGAAGCTAAAGAAGCTGAAGCTGCTGCAAAAAAGGCTGCTAAAGAAGCAAAGAAAGCAAAAAAAGACGGCGAAGAATCTTCTGCCGAATAACTAATACGAAAACAAATTGGAGTAATACAAAATGAACAAACGAACACGTTTAGTGATTCTTCTTGCTGTTCTTGCAATCTGTTTTGTTTTCCTGTGGCCATCAATCAGCTGGTATGCCAGAACACCAAAAGAAGTTCAGGCTCTGGCTCTTGGTTCTACAGAAAACATTAAAGATTACGCTACTGTTCAGGCAGCTGAAGACGTACGTACATTCAAGGCACTGGTTGCTTCTGATGCAAATGCAGAGCTGCCTGCTGAATATTCCTGGGTAGCTAAGGAAGCTGCAAAGGAATATAAACTGATGGGAACAAAAGCTCCTGCAAAGATGACAGTAAAAGATGTTGTTACTGCTTATTCTTCAGAAGCTGAGTTCATGGAAATTTTCCGTGCACGTTACCGCGACAGAATCCTTAAGGCAAAGAAACGCTATCAGAATTCTGTAAAGCTTGGTCTTGACCTTTCAGGTGGTATGAACGTTATCGTTCGTGCTGACCTTGATGCTGCTCTTGCAAGCCAGGGTGATGCAGTAGCTTCTGAAAATGCTGAAGCATTCAAAAAAGAAGCAATGGCAAATGCTCTTGAAAACCTTACAAGCCGTATCGACCGCTTCGGTCTTACTTCACCTGTTGTTCGCCAGCAGGGTGATGACAGAATCTATATTGAAATTCCAGGTGCTGCTCAGGCAGATGCTATCAACACACTTATCATGGGTAAGGGTGTTCTGAACTTCCGTCTTGCAGATATGGATGCAACAAATTCTTTCAGAACTTACTATAACGCTCATCCAGCAACAACTTTCAATGCTGCCGGTGAACTTATGGACAAGTCTATTATCCCTGAAGACTGCGAAGTTATGGGATATTACACAAAAGACGAATATGGTCTTGATGAAAGAATTGACTGGCTCGTTGTAAAGAAGGAAATCGCTCTGGACGGACAGCACGTTAAGTCTGCTGACGTACGCAACGACGAATTCTCAAGCCAGCTCCAGGTTTGCTTCACACTTGATACAGACGGTGCTGCAATCTTTGCAGACTTCACTGGCAAACATGTCGGTGAATACATGGCTATCGTAAGCGACAACAAAGTTAAGTCAAACGCTGTAATCAGAGATGCTATCACTGGCGGACAGGTTGCACTTACAGGTGCTTTCAGTGTTGACGAAGCAAACAATATCAAGAAAGTTCTCCAGACAGCATGGCTCAACGTTCCACTTTCTGTTGAAAGCCAGCAGGTTATCGGTGCTTCTCTTGGTGACCAGGCAATTCATCAGGGTATCATGGCCATCATCCTTGGTCTCAGCCTTATCCTGGTATTCATGCTGATTTTCTACAAGGCTTCAGGTATCAACGCTGTTGTAGCCCAGATTCTGAACCTTTACATCATGTTCTCAGTTCTTTCTGCCTTCAACCTTACACTTACACTTTCATCAATTGCCGGTATGATTCTTACAATCGGTATGGCCGTTGACGCAAACGTAATTGTATTTGAACGCATCAAGGAAGAACTCAGAGCCGGAAAGACCCGCAAAGCTGCAATCTCTATGGGATTTGACAATGCTTTCTGGGCAATCATGGACTCTAACATCACAACATTCATCGCTGCTATCTTCCTGTCACAGCTTGGAACCGGTTCAATCCAGGGCTTCGCTGTTTCACTGGCAATCGGTGTATGTTCATCTGTATTCACAGCACTCTTCGTTTCACGCCTGATGTTCGACTTCGATACAGACGTTCTTAAGACAAAGAAAGTAAGCATCGGCTGGGGAATCAAACCAACTGAAGGCGCTGAAAAGAAAAAGACAGCAAACTTCGGAAAAGGCTTTATTCCTGCAGTAGTTATCAGCTCTGTTGTAGCAGTTGCTGGTATTGCCGGTTTCTTTGCAAAGGGAATCAACTTCGGTATCGACTTCAAACCTGGTCTTATTGAAGAAATCCGTATTTCTGCTCCTGCAGCAGAAATGACATATTCTGGTCCTGCAAAAGTTACAGTTGATGTATCTGCTTCTCTTATGGAAGTAGTTGTATCAGGTAACGGTGCAGAAAACGCAACTTACTCATTTGATCTGAACAAATATCAGACAATCGGTGAACTTGCTTCAGCAGTAAGCGAAATTGAAGATGTTACAATGACTGTAAGAAATGGTTCTGCTTCTTCTTACAACGCATACCTGAACTCTTCAAAGACAAACATCCTTTCTGCAAATCCTCTGTTCATCTATCCTGCAGGTGCATCTGATGCTTCTGCTGATGATGTTCGTGAAGCTCTTTCTGCAGTTTCAGGAATTTCTGTAAAACAGCTTGGAAGCGGAAACAACGAAAGCTTCCAGATCCGTATGGGAATTGACGGGGACTCTACTCAGAGTGAACTCCAGTCTGTAGTTGAAGATACTCTTTACGATGACTTCGGAAAAGAAAACGTTGCAGTAATCAAGACAGACTTCATCGGATCTTCATTCTCTAAATCAATTGCCGGAAAAGCAGTTCTTATGCTGGTTCTGACAGTTCTTCTGATCTGGGTATACGCTGCAATCCGTTTCCACTGGGACTTCGCTCTCGGTTCTGTAATCGCTTTGATCCACGATACTCTGATCATGATGACATTCATCATCTGGACTCAGATGGAATTCTCTACAACTGTTCTGGCCGCTGTTCTTACAATCATCGGTTACTCTATCAACGCCACAGTTGTTATCCTGGACCGCATCCGTTACAACCTTAAGATGATGGATAATGTATCTTCATTCAAAGACATTCTTAACAAGTCTCTGAGCGATACACTCATCCGTTCTATCCTTACTACAGTAACAACACTCTTTGCTGTTATGGCACTGTTCATCTTCACAACAGGAAGCATCAAGGACTTCTCTCTTGCTCTTATCGTTGGTCTGATCAGTGGTATGTACTCTTCAATCTTCATTTCAAGCGCATTCATCATGGCATGCCGCAAGAACTGGAAGCCTGAATTCGGTGTACATCACTCTCTTAAGAGAGCCCAGGCAGCAGCACAGGCTGATGCTGAATAAAACCGGAAACTGACGTAATACGTCAGTTTTTAAGAAATCTCCCGTAATCCTGCGGGAGATTTTTTTTTGTTTTTACTGTAAATTGAAGTTATGGAAATCATTAAGGCTGACATTCTTGGATACTGTTTTGGTGTTCGCCGTGCCGTAGAAAAGGCAGAGCAGGCTCTTTCAAAAAACACAGGAGTTCCTGTTTATTCCCTGGGGCCTATCATTCATAATCAGACTACATTGGACAGACTTGCTGAATCGGGAATGAAGACTGCAAAAAGCCTGGAAGATATTCCTGAAAATTCTGCCGTCATCATAAGGGCGCACGGAGTTCCTCCGGAGGTAATCCGCTGTCTTGAAGAAAAACACTGCAGCATTATTGATGCAACCTGTCCCCGTGTAAAGGCAAGCCAGAAGATTGCAGAAAAAAACCGTGAAAACCTGATCGTTTTTACAGGGGATGCGGAACACGGGGAAGTAAAGGGGATTGCAGGATACGGCGGAAAGAATTTCTGTCTTATCCGTAATGTTTCAGATGCTGAAAAGTTTTCGGAACCTTTAAGAGGGCAAAAAACTGTTTTGTTTTCCCAGACTACTTTCAGTGAAAAAGAGTTTGAAACAATCAGACAGAAACTTGGTTCAAAATACCAGAGTCTTGAAGTCCTTGATACAATCTGTCCGGCTACCAGGGAACGTCAGGAATCTTTGCTTGAACTCTGCCGGAAAGTTGACGGAGTTATCGTGATAGGTGGAAAACAGTCTGCCAATACGATAAGGCTTTTTCAGACAGCCCTGAAAAACTGCAGCCGGGCAGTTCATATTGAAAATGCTTCCGAAATTCCCGACGATTTCTTTGGGTTTGAGAAGATTGGAATAACAGCAGGTGCATCTACACCTGACGAAATAATCAGCGAAGTATGTGAGGTTCTGAATGTACGAAGTTCGTGTGGAAAGTGATTTTGCGGCCGCTCATTTTTTAAGAGATTACCACGGGAAGTGTGAAAATCTTCACGGTCATAACTACAAGGTTTATGCCCATGCCTGCGGGAAATCCTTGAATGAAGGGGGAATGCTTCTTGATTTTGGAATGCTAAAAAACGCCCTTCGGGAAGTGTGCAAGGAAATGGATCACACAAATCTGAATGATAATCCGGTATTTGACCAGAATCCAAGTGCCGAAAGAATTGCCGGTCACATTTATGCGAGGCTTATAGAAAAAATGAAAGAAAACTATGGAATGGATTTATCGGAAAACTCTCAGACCGTAAGACTCTTTGCGGTGGATGTTTTTGAAACAGATACCAGCCGTGCAAGATTTTCTGTTCCAAAAATGGACTAGTTTTATTATATTAAATAGAAATATAACACTTTAATGAGGTATATATATGGCAGAAAACTGCAATCACAACTGCGGAAGCTGCGGTAAATCATGCGAACAGCGTGATCTTAAGGCACATCTTCGTGAAGGTGCAAGCGTAAAGAAAGTAATTGGAATCGTGTCAGGAAAGGGTGGAGTTGGAAAATCTCTTGTAACCAGCCTTCTGGCCTGTAAAGTTAATAAAGACGGTTTCCGTTCAGCAATTCTTGATGCAGATATTACAGGACCTTCTATTCCTGAAAGTTTCGGCGTTGGCGACCAGCGTGCCACTGCAAAAGAAAACGAGGACTGTCTTATTCCTGTAACAACAGATTCCGGAATCCAGCTCATGAGTATGAACTTCCTTCTTCAGAACGAAAGTGATCCTGTAATCTGGCGCGGACCTGTAATCGGGGGCGCTGTAAAACAGTTCTGGACAGACGTTGAATGGAAAGACGTTGACTTCATGTTTGTTGATATGCCTCCGGGAACTGGAGATGTTCCTCTTACAGTTTTCCAGAGCCTTCCTGTAGATGGAATCATTGTAGTTTCAAGCCCTCAGCAGCTTGTACGCGTTATTGTAGAAAAAGCTGTAAAAATGGCTAACATGATGAATATCCCGATTCTTGGAATCGTTGAGAATATGAGCTACGTAAAATGTCCTGACTGCGGCAAAGAAATTACTGTATTCGGAAAGAGTAATATTCAGGCTATTGCAGACGGCTACGGAATTCCTGTTCTTGCACGCATTCCAATGGAAGAATCTACATCGGCCGCAATCGATGCCGGGGACGTTGAAAGTGTAGACTGTCCTTATCTGGCTGAAGCAGCACAGAAAGTAGAAAGCTTGTTGAAATAATTACTGAAGGCGTCTTTGGGCGCCTTATATCTGGATAAAGTATGTACGGATTTGTAAAAACAGCATGCTGCAGTCCGAAAGTGACTGTTGCAAACCCACAGAAAAACAAAGAAGAAATCGTAAAGGCTGTGAAGGATGCCTGTAAGAAAGGTGCCCGTATTGTTGTGTGCCCTGAACTTTGTATTACAGGATATACCTCCGGGGACCTTTTCCTGCAGAAATCCCTTCAGAAAGCCGCTTTAACGGCTCTTGAAGGCATTGCAGATGAAACTTCAAGCCTTGATGCACTTATTTTTGTGGGACTCCCTGTTCCTCAGAATGACGGTCTTTACAACTGTGCGGCCGCTCTCTATCACGGGGAAGTTCTGTGCCTTATTCCAAAATCCTACATGCCGAATTATTCTGAATTCTATGAGCGCCGTCAGTTTACTCCTTTCCGCGGTGAAACCCGTATGGTTGATCTTTCTTCAGCCTTTACGGACATTCCTATGGGAACAAAAATACTGATTTCCGACGAAGAAACTCCTGAGCTCTGCGTTGCTGCGGAAATCTGCGAAGACCTTTGGGTTCCTCTTCCGCCTTCTGTAAAACATACACTTGCTGGGGCAACGGTAATTGCAAACCTTTCTGCAGGAAATGAAATCATCGGAAAGGCGGAATACCGCAAAAACCTTGTAAAAAGCCGTTCTGCAGCCAGCCTCTGCGCATATCTTTATGCAAATGCCGGAAATGGGGAAAGTACCCAGGATATGGTTTTTGCAGGCCATAATCTGGTGTGTGAAAACGGTTCAGTTCTTGCAGAATCCGGGCTTTTCAGCGGGGAAACAGTTTTTGCAGATATCGATGTTGAACGTCTGTGCCAGGAACGCCGTCATACAACAACATTTGCAGACTGTGCGTCTTCTGTAGATCCGGCAGAGTATATCAACATCAGAATCGATCTTCTTGCTTCTGAAAAGGAAACTGATTTTGACGGAACTTTTGACCGCTATGTAGATGCGCATCCTTTTGTTCCGGGAGATAAAGAAAAACGGTCGGAACGCTGTGCAAGCGTTATCCAGCTTCAGGCAGAAGGCCTTGCAAAGCGCCTTCGTCATATAAACTGTAAAAGTGCAGTTATAGGCCTTTCAGGGGGTCTGGATTCAACTCTGGCCCTTCTTGTAACGGCAAAAGCATTTGACCTTACAGGAACTCCAAGAAACCTTATTCGTGCCGTTACAATGCCTTGTTTCGGTACAACAGACCGCACATACAATAATGCCTGCAGCCTTGCAGAATCTGTTGGAGCTGAACTTTCAGAAATCAGGATTTCCGATTCAGTACGCCTTCATATGAAGGATATAGGGCAGGATGAAAGCGTTCATGACGTGACTTACGAAAACTGTCAGGCCCGTGAACGTACCCAGGTTCTTATGGATCTGGCAAACAAGACAAACGGCATAGTAATCGGAACAGGAGACCTTTCTGAACTGGCCCTTGGCTGGTGTACCTATAATGGTGACCATATGAGCATGTACGGGGTGAATTCTTCTGTTCCAAAGACTCTGGTGCGCTATCTTGTTGAATGGTTTGCCGATGAGGCAGAAAAGAGCGGGGCAGCGGAAGAAGCTTCAGTTCTCAGAGATATTCTTGATACTCCGGTCAGTCCTGAACTTCTGCCTCCTGAAGACGGTAAAATCAGCCAGAAAACGGAAGATCTGGTAGGACCATACGAACTTCACGACTTTTACCTGTATTACCTCCTCAGATTTGGTTTTTCAAAGGAAAAAATCGCATTCCTGGCTGAAAAATCAGAGCTTGGAAGAAAATATGATGCAGAAACCCGTGAAAAATGGCTTCTTAAGTTCTACAGGCGCTTCTTCAGCCAGCAGTTCAAGCGTTCCTGCATGCCGGACGGGGCAAAAGTGGGAACTGTAAACCTTTCACCACGCGGCGACTGGCGCATGCCGAGCGATGCCGATGGTTCTGTCTGGTTGTAGCAGAACAGGCCCCTTTTTCAGGAAAAGGGGAAGCACAACAAATTTTTTTATTTTTGCGGTTTTTATTGACTAAATTGGCTATATACCTTATTTTTCACTTATAAAAATAAAAAACGAAGGTTGTTAATTCGACCTTCTTTTTTTTTACTGTACCGTTTTGAGTACAGGTTATTTTTTCCAACTAGGGGTTACTTGAGTGAAAGGATGTCAGGTTACCATTGATCACGTTTCAAAGAAATTCGGCGATTTCGTTGCTTTGAACGATGTCAATTTTACTATCAATCCCGGTGAGTTTTTCTCACTGCTGGGACCTTCCGGATGCGGCAAAACAACTTTGCTCCGCATGATTGCAGGCTTTGAATTCCCTGATGACGGTGTGATTCTTTTTGATGACAAGAATGTGGTTCCATTTGCACCGAACGAAAGACAGTCGAATACTGTTTTCCAGACATATGCATTGTTCCCGCATATGACTGTTTACGAAAACGTAGCATTTCCTCTGCGCCTTAAGAAACTTCCAAAAGATGAAATCGATGCAAAAGTACGTGAATACATTCACCTGGTACAGCTGGACCAGCATATCGACAAAAAACCGAACCAGCTTTCCGGCGGACAGAAACAGCGTGTAGCAATTGCCCGTGCCCTGATCAATGAACCTTCAGTTCTTCTTCTGGACGAGCCTCTTTCTGCCCTGGATGCAAAACTCCGTTCAAGTCTTCTTATTGACCTGGACAATCTGCATGACAAAATCGGAATTACCTTTATCTACGTTACTCACGACCAGAGCGAAGCTCTTGCAGTTTCTGACCGCATTGCCGTTATGAACAAGGGTAATGTTCTTCAGATCGGTACACCGTTCGAAATTTACGAAAGTCCTGCAACTCAGTTCGTTGCTGAATTTATCGGTGAAACAAACCTCTTCGAAGCAACTGTAGCTGAATGTACTCCTTGTAAAGATGCAAAGGGTCAGGACGAATTCATGGTTACATGTTCAGTTCCTGCTCTCGGTAAACAGGCACCGCTTCCTACAGACTCTGCAGAAGTGGCTGCAGGCGATAAATACATGATGGTAACAGACTATGAAGAAACAAAGCCTGGCCAGAAAGTAGCATTTACTATCCGTCCTGAAAAAATCCGCATCACAACAGATGTTCCGGATGTTCACGGACGTAAAGATATCAACGTATTCAAAGGCGTTGTTCAGGAACCTGTTTATACAGGATATCAGACAAAGTTCTATGTAAAACTTGAAAACGGAGCAATGCTCAAAGTTTTCCAGCAGCACAGAAACTTTATGGATGATGGTCCTTCTATCGAATGGAAGGATGAAGTTTACGTTTCCTGGGCCGCAGAAGACGGCTACATCGTAGAAGATATCGAGAAATAGTAATGAAAGATAAATCAGAAAAGATCAAAAAATATAAGAAACCGAACCCCGGGCCTTTCTACGGCTGGCCGATGGGATTATGGTTCTGTGTTTTCTTTGTTGTTCCTCTTGTAATCATCGTTGCATATTCATTTATGACCCGTGATGTTTACGGTGGGGTACAGCCAAAGTTTACTCTTAAAGCCTATAAACAGATGTTCTCTGCAGCTTACGGAATGATTTTTCTTCGTACTCTGTGGATTACCTGTATTTCAACTGCAATTACAATCCTCATTGCACTTCCTTGCGGTTATGCCATGGCAAGAAGCAGACACCAGACTCTGCTTCTGATTCTGGTTATCATTCCGTTCCTTACAAACTCACTTATCCGTATTTTTGCATGGATGACTATCCTTGGTGACAACGGGCTTCTGAATGACATCTTCCGTTTCTTCTTCAACCTGTTCCACGGATTCTCAAAGGACGCAGTGTACACAACACACAAGTTCATGTTCACAAAGGAAGCAATTATTCTTGTAAGCATTTACATGTATCTTCCTTATGCAATTCTGCCAATCTTTACAGCAGTAGACCGCTTTGACTTTTCTCTTCTTGAAGCTGCCCGTGACCTGGGAGCTACAAAAATGGAATCCATGGTTAAGGTTCTTCTTCCTGGAATCAAGAGCGGTGTAATCAGTGCCCTGATTTTTACATTCATTCCGATTTTCGGTAACTACACTGTACCTCAGATGGTGGGCGGAAAAGATTCTTACATGCTTGGTAATATTATCGTTGACCAGGTACAGAAAGTGCGCAACTGGCCTCTGGCTTCTGCATTCTCTATGGTTATTACTATTGTATCTATGGGTGCTATTCTCTGGATGCTTTCTTCAACTAAAAAAGAAGCCCAGCTTAATAAAAAGAACAACGTTGCAGATGATACAACTTCAGTTTCAATTCCGGCAGGAGGGGCACAGTAATGTACAATCCATTCAAACAGTTTGCCGAAAAACGCAAATCATCTGAAAATGCCCGTCATGCAAAACGCCAGTGGAAAAAGCGAAACAAGAGTTTCAGCTTTTCAAATATGGTTCTTTGTCTGGCTCTTGTTTTCCTTTTTGTTCCTCTGTTTGTAATCATCTTTTATTCATTCAATGAATCAAAAGATACAAATTTCACTAGATTCAGTTTCATCTGGTACGAAAAGCTTATTTTTGATTCAAAGCCTTTGTGGCAGTCATTGTTCAATTCCCTGGTTGTGGCAGTAACTTCTTCTCTTGTTGCTACAATCATCGGAACTCTTGCTGCAATCGGTATTAAATGGTACCAGTTCAAAGGACGCAACTTTATTCAGGCTATCAGTTTCCTTCCGATGGTTCTTCCTGAAGTAATTATGGGAGTTTCAATGCTCATTTTCTTCAGTGCCATCAAGCTGAGCCTTGGTCTTTTTACAATTTTTATTGCCCATACAACTTTCTGTCTTCCTTTTGTTTACCTTATGGTAAGTGCCCGCGTTGATGAATTTGACTATTCTATCATTGAAGCAAGCCATGATCTTGGAGCAAATGAAAGACAGACTCTGTTCAAGGTAATTATTCCTGCCATCATGCCTGGTGTTATTTCAGGTTTCATGATGAGCATTACAATGTCTCTTGAAGATTACGTTATCACAGCTCTGGTCTCAGGTCCGGGAAGTACAACTCTTCCTCTGTACGTTTACAGTATGATCCGTTTCGGTGTAAGCCCTGTAATCAACGCCCTGAGTTTTGTGCTGATTCTGGTAATCTGTTTCTTCACCATCATCCTGCGCAAAAGCCTCAAGTCTTTTGCCGCAAGTAAATAATCTATATGCAATGATCCGCTGTCTCAGGAAAGAAGGGAATGTCTTACGTAAAAAGGATTTCTTTTTCTTTTCTGCGCGGGCTTTTTGCAGGCAGCTGATTATATATTCTTAAATGTTTTTTTTAGAGGGATGTTTTTTATGAAAAAAAATGTCACACGTGTATTGTTCGCTGCTGTTCTTGCAGCAGTTGGTCTTGGTTTCGTTTCCTGTGGTGGAGACGATAATACTCTTTATCTGTACAACTGGACATATTACACTCCGGATGAAGTTCTTCGTGACTTTGAAAAAGAGTTCAACTGTACTGTAAAAGTTGACAGCTATGCTTCAAACGAAGAAATGTATGCAAAGCTTCGTGCCGGTGCAAAAGGTTACGATATCGTAGTTCCTTCACAGGACTATATGAGCATTATGATTGCTCAGGGAATGCTTCAGCCTCTTGATCAGTCTAAAATGACAAACAAGAAAAACCTGAATCCGAAATGTATTGAAAAAATGGATTTTGACCCAGAACTTACTTACTGTATGCCTTATTACTTTGGTGCAGCAGGTATTTCTGTAAACAAAACAAAAATTCCTTCAGGAAACTATGAACGTTCATGGAATATTTTTAGTGATGCTCAGTTCAAAGGTCACGCAACAATGATGGACGATATGCGTGAAGTTATTGGAGATGCCCTTGCAACTCAGGGAAAAAGCGTAAACTCTCTTGATGACGCAGAACTTAAGGCTGCAAGTGAACTTGTTTCAAAAAACTGGAAACCAAACCTTGTTAAATTTGATGCAGAAAGCTTCGGTAAATCTTTTGCTTCCGGTGACTTCTGGCTTTGCCAGGGCTATGCTGAAGTAATCTTCGGTGAAGTTCCGGAAGATAAATGGAACGATACAATCGACTTCTTTATTCCACAGGATGGCGGACCAGCATA
Organism: Treponema sp.; assembly: GCA_045617385.1. Taxonomy (GTDB): domain Bacteria; phylum Spirochaetota; class Spirochaetia; order Treponematales; family Treponemataceae; genus Treponema_D. The sequence goes on along the minus strand of JAZLIM010000097.1, from coordinate 8,722 downwards.
TCTGGACAGCATGTGTATCCTTAAAGGGGCAAAACATGCAGAACTTGCAAATGAATTCATCAATTACATTCACAGACCTGAAGTTTACGCTAAGTTCCTTGATGCTTTCCATTTCCCATGTTTCGTAAACCTGCCTGCAGAAGAATATGTTACTACTACACCAATGTACGAAGCTTCAATGATGGACAACTGTGAACTTAAAAATGACCTTGGCGAAGGTCTTGATAAATACAATGCACTCTGGCAGGATATCCGCTTCGGAGACTAGTTCTTCCGTAATAAATTATTCTGTCTGATTGATGTCCCTGAACCGGAAGATTCCGTTCAGGGATTTTTCTTTTTACGGACTATTTTGTAATAGTTTTTCCATAAGAATCTGTCTTTTATAATAAGCCCCCCGATTTCAAGATTCTGGATTATTTCCTGAATGTCGTTATGAGTCCAGATTCTTCTGCCGGTTTTCTTTATTGAATCCCGGTTCAATTTACCGAAGAGTTCTTCTTCAAGAAGTTCCCTGTTGTAATAATGGTTTGCTTTTTTTATTAATCCCAGAGTGTATTCGTAATCGGCCTTTTCCGGAAGGAAAGGTTTCATGTATTCCCGGCGTTTGAAAAAGCTCATGGAACGGGAAGTGTTTCCGGCTTCCCGGAGACGGCAGATATCGCAGCCCGCACATACTGCTTTTTCAGCTCCAAGGGCATCAAGAAGAACCTGACGCCTGCATTTTTTTGTTTCCGCAAATTCCCGCAGGGCTGCCTGGCGGCTTCCTTCGGGAAAGCTTTGCGTTTTCAGGGAATCTTCCGGACTCCATAAAAGAATCGCCTTTGCTATACTTCCGTCACGTCCGCCGCGGCCTGCTTCCTGAATGTAAGCTTCGGCTGTTTCCGGCGGATCCAGATGGACCACGGTATGGATGTTCTTTTTGTCTACTCCCATGCCGTAGGCACAGGTAGCACAGAGAACGCCGTCTTCTGAATCGAAAAACCATTTTTCGATTTTATCTTTTTCGCATTTTTCAAGACCAGCATGATAGAATCTTGCAAAATCAGGGCCAAAGCAGGCGTTCAGTTCCCGGGCCATGTCTTCTGTTCTGTTCCGGGTGCCGCAGAAAATAATCATAGGACGCTCTTCCTTTACTGCAAGATAAAGAGCTTCCTTGTGTTTTGCCGCAGCTTTCCGTACAAAATAATGGATGTTCTGCCTGTCGGCTTCGCTTCTTACTACATGGGACTGACCTTTAAATAGAATCTCAGAGATTCTTGCAAGAACTGAAGGAGACGCCGTTGCAGTGAACGCTGTAATAACCGGGGGCTCCAGTTCTTCAAGAATATCTCCCAGCGTCAGATAAGAAGGTCTGAAAGAGTCGCCCCATTCGCTTACACAATGTGCTTCGTCTATGGCCACATGTCGTATTCCGATTTCTTTAAGTCTTTTTAGAAGTTCTTTGTTCTGCAGGACTTCAGGATTTGCAATGATTACCTTTGCTCCGTTCTTGAGTTTTCGGAAACTTTCTTCCCGTTCTTCGCTTGTCTGGCCGCCACGGAACATAACACTTTCAAGGCTTCCTTCGGCCATACGTCTCTGCTGGTCTGTCATCAGGGCAAGGAGAGGGTAGATTATCAGGGTAGGGCCGTCTATAAGGAAAGCGGGTATCAGAAAGCAAAGAGATTTTCCCGCTCCTGTTGGAAGTAGAACAATCTGTTTGCCCTTTACATAGGAATCTTCGTTCTCGATGATTTTGGGTGAAGGTGAAATGCTTGTACGGATGTCAAAAGCCTCAAGAATGTTTGCAATGACCATCCGCTGCCAGGGGAAAAGGTATTTAATTCCGAACTGTTCGAATGCAGTCCGGGCAACCAGGTCATTTTCGTAGTCAAAAGTGTCCTGGTTCTTGTTTTCATTGTCAGTTTCCATACCTGTAAGATAGCCCTGAAAGAAAGAAACTGACAAAACGGGAATTTTATTCTTCAGGTTCGGCTTCTGCTTCTTCCTCTGTCTGTTCCTTTGGAGCTGCTTTAGGAGCCGGAGCCGGTTTTTCTTTTTTAGGTCTTGGAGGCTTCTTTCTGTAATTTGCTATTCCTCCGGCAATCATTATGACCAGAAGAAAAGCCACAAGGGTTGCGATAACACGGAAATCTTTCAGTACTCCCAGTAAAACCGGAATAATAGCTTTTAGTCCTTTCATAATTCTTTTATCGGAGGGATTAAAGAAGGTCTTCAATAAAAAACACGGCAAATCTGATTACCAAAAAAACATATTCTGATATAATCAAGGCCATGATTGGAATAGTTGATTACAACGCTGGAAATATTACAAGCGTTGAACGTGCTTTGAAGAGTCTTGGAATCGAATATATTCTTTCCAAAAAACCGGATGACCTTAAGAATTGTGAAAAATTGATTTTCCCGGGCGTTGGTGACGCAGCCTACGCAATGGTTCAACTGAAAGAAACCGGCTTTGATGAATTCCTTAAAAAATGGGCATCAGACGGTAAGCCTCTTATGGGAATCTGTCTTGGAAGCCAGATTATCTTTGATTTTTCAGAAGAAGGGGATACACCTTGTCTTGGACTTATTAAGGGCAGAATCCGCCATTTTGATAACCTCCTTTCTGAAGAACAGAAGAAAGAAAGCAAAATTCCTCATATGGGGTGGAATAACCTTACCCGTAAGAACGGAGGAAGCTATATTTTTGAAAATGTTCCTGAATCTTCAGACTTTTACTTTGTTCATTCATACGTTATCTGTCCTGAAGAAGATGCAGTAATCAAAGCTTATGCCGATTACGGTGTTCAGGTTCCGGCAGTTGTACAGAGCGGAAGCATCGTAGCATGCCAGTTCCATCCTGAAAAATCAGGGGAACCGGGACTCCGGATCCTTAAGAATTTCTGCGGAGGGGAATCATGTTAAAAAAGAGAATCATTGTCTGTCTTGATGTAAAAGACGGACGTACAACAAAAGGCGTAAAATTCCTGAATAATGTGGATATCGGGGATCCTGTAGAAATGGCTGCAGAATATTACCGCCAGGGAGTTGATGAACTTGTTTTTTACGATATCATCGCATCGGCAAGAGGCCGCGGTCCTATTCTTGATTTGATTTCAAAAGTTGCCTCGCAGGTTTTCATTCCTTTCTGTGTAGGTGGCGGAATCAATACAATCGATGACATCAGAGATACAATCAAGGCAGGGGCTGAAAAAGTTTCTCTGAACAGTCCTGCAGTAAAAAATCCGGGCCTTATTACAGAAGGTGCCAGAATCTTTGGAAACCAGTGTATTGTTCTTGGTATGGACGTAAGAAAGGACCCGACAAAGCCAAGCGGATATGGAACAACTATTCACGGTGGACGCGTAGACACCGGTCTTGATGCTCTGGAATGGGCAAAAAAAGGTGTTGAACTGGGAGCCGGAGAAATCGTTCTGAACTCAATGGACGCTGACGGTACAAAAGCCGGTTATGATATTGAACTTACCCGTATGATTGCAGAAAACGTTCCTGTTCCTGTTATTGCTTCGGGCGGTGGCGGTACACCTCAGCACCTGGCCGACGTACTTAAAGAAGGAAAGGCTGATGCAGCCCTTATTGCTTCCATGGTTCATTCAAAGCAGTATACAATCGGCGGAATCAAGGATGACCTCCGTAAGAGCGGGGTAGCAGTAAGATAATTTACAAATTGCAATTTACAAATTACAATTTATCTTATAGGAGTTAAATATGTTTGCATTAATCGTTGGAATTATTTTTATAGCTTTTACAGTATTTGCAGTACTTCCGTCATGTCCTCTGGCATGGGGAGCTGATGTTGTTGCTTTCCTTAAAGGATGTCTTCCGGTTTTCGCCGCATTTGCAGGACTTATCTGCCTTTTTATTGGTGCTGCTGATATCAAAGACAAAAAAGAAGCAAAACGTGAAGAAGAAGCCGAAAAAGCTGCTGCTTCAAAAAGTGATTCCGAGTAATTGACACACTGGGCGTAAAAATTATATATTTTATTACCCCGTATTAAGTTGCGACTGCTCATCGCAATTTAAGTGTTAATGAATCAGATGCAAAGATTCTGCAACACAAGATAACTTTTAATTTATAGTAAGGTATATCATGAATACGATTTTCGTTAAAGAATACGAACAGGCTCGCAAATGGTACGTAATTGACGCAGCCGGAAAACCAATGGGACGCGTTGCTGCAAAAGTTGCTGCAGTAGTTCGCGGAAAGAACAAACCAACATTTGCCAAGAACCAGAACTGCGGTGATTTCGTTGTAGTTATCAACGCTGACAAAGTAGCTGTTACTGGCGGAAAAGAAACAAAGAAGATTTATTATCACCACACAGGATTCGTAGGTGGACTTCGTGCTCAGACATTCGAAAAACTGAACGAAAGACACCCTGGCGATCCTCTTAGACTCGCTATTGCAGGTATGCTTCCACACGGACGTCTCGGACGCGCTATGATGGACAATGTAAAAATCTACGCTGGTGCAGATCATCCTCACGCAGCACAGAATCCACAGCCACTGGAAGTGTAATTAGGAGTTCATTATGGTAAAAAATATTGCAATCGGTACAGGTAGAAGAAAGACAGCTGTAGCTCGCGTATTCCTTCGCGAAGGTTCAGGAAAAATCGTTGTAAACGGTAAAGACGTAAAAGAATATTTCTCTGAAGAACAGGTTATGGTTCTCCGCCAGCCACTTCAGGTAACATCAAGCGAAAGCAAATTTGACATTCTCATCAACGTTTGTGGTGGTGGTATGAATGGTCAGGCTGCTGCTTGTCTGCACGGAATCTCACGTGCTCTCACACAGTACGATCCAGATGCACGTACATCTCTCAAAGCTAACGGTTACCTTACTCGCGACTCTCGTATGGTTGAACGTAAGAAGTACGGACAGAAGGGTGCTCGTCGCCGCTTCCAGTTCTCAAAACGCTAGTTTTCAGAATTACATATCTGCAGATTATGCTGCATAAAGGAATCCGCGTCTTTTCGGCGCGGATTTTTTTTTGCCTCTTGGCGAATAGCCCGTTTGATTTGTATATTTGATTTATGGAAATTCTTTCAGTGGAAGTAACTGCTTCCGGTTTATACAGAATTGTTTCTTCAGAAGGCGGTACTTTTTTTATGCGCCCGGAATATCTTAAGACCATTTCCAAAGAGGATTTCCTTACTGAAACGGTTTTCGAAGATGAAAAGTCTTCTGAAATCCTGGATGCAGGGCTTATTACTGCATGTGAATGCAAGGCTGTAGATTATCTTTCGCGGTGCGAGCAGTGCAGGGCCGGATTAATCAAAAAACTTCTGGATAAAGGTTATCAGAAAGAACATATTGAGCCTGCCCTGGATTTTCTTGAATCAAAAAATTACCTTTCAGACAGCCGTTTCTGCCGTTCCTGGCTGAATATGCGTAAAATCAATCACGCAGAAGGGCGTACAAAACTTATGAACGAGCTTTTGTCGCGTGGTATTCCGAAAAATACCGCATCAGCTGCTCTCGATGAGTTTTTCATGGAAAATGATGAGAATGAAATTGCCGAAAGGTGTTTTCAGAAACTCACAAAGCAGGGTAAAACCGGCGACAAACTGATTGCCGCCATGATTTCCAGGGGATTTTCCTGGAAAACTGCCGGTATTCTTGTGAAGAATCAGGGGCACTTTCCGGAAGAGTAGTTATTCTTCCTCTGCCGGAATAAGCTTTGTTTCCGGAAGCGTTATTTCAATTACAGTTCCTGTTGGCCAGTTTTCTGCGATGGTGAATTCAGCTTCAATCTGGTCTGCACGATACTGCATTGATTTCAGCCCGATTCCGTTTATCTCTTTCAGTCCTGGTTCAAGACCTTTTCCGTTATCCGAAATCCTTATTACAATATTTCGTTTTACATGAATCACTTCCACCGAAACTTCCGACGCTTTTGCATGCTTCATTGTATTCTGCAGGGCTTCCTGAATGATTCGGAAAATATTGATTGCCTGAGGGCGGGTAAAAATGCGGTTTTCCGGGAGTTCCCATTTGTAGTAGCATTTTGCCTTTGACTGAGTCTGGAAAGTATTGCAGAGATTACTCAGACTGTCTTTCATACCAAGGGAATCCAGTTCTACAGGGAATGAGTTATGGGCATACTGTCTTGTTGTCTGGAGAGTATCTGTAATAAGCTCTGTGAGTTCAACCATCTGTTCTCTGGAAATCTGCTTTTCTGAAGTAGAGTAACAGCGGCAGAGCATTGCAAGACCAGCCAGTCTCTGACAGATATCGTCATGAAGGTCTGTACTGAAACGCTGCCGTTCCATTTCCGAAATTTTCAGAACTTCGGCTTCAACTTCAATACGTTTGTTGTTTTCTTCAAGGAGTTCTTTTGTGCGTTTCTTGACATCCCGTTCCAGCCGTTCTGAATATTTCTGTCTTTCTGCCATGGAATAAAGGCGCAGAACGGTCTGTGCAATATTTGTGGATATTGAACAGATGTAAGGGTGGATGATTCCCGGGCCTTCATAGAAAATACAGCCGGCAATACCATCTGTAGTGTTCAGAAGTTTTACAACCAGGGAATTGTTCGGCTTTGAACAGTATTCAGAAATAAAGTCTGTAAGTGTTCCTTCCCGTGTTTTTCCGTATTCGCTGAGCCTCTGACCGTTTCTGCGAAGGAAACGTTCTTTTACTCTGGTGTTTTTCATAGTCGGGGAAGCCTTTTCCGGAAGCGGCTTAAGGAATGTGTAAAGGGCAAATTCCTTTATTCCAAGCAGAGCCAGATTTGTATCCAGTGTATAAATAATACCGTCCGGGTGAGTGCAGGAATTGAGTTCCTGTGCAATATGACTCATCTGGCGGAGATAATGTTCCGACTGGAAGAATTTTCTCTGTATATTTGTAAGCTGTTTTTCTGAATAAATTATGGATTTTTCTTTTTTCTGTTCACAACCGCAGGATTCCCTCACTATAAGGCGGGAATCAACGTAAGACATTTCCTCTGTCTGGCGGCCTGCAAGGTAATCGAGCATAATGTCTACTGCCCGGATTCCCATTTCCTTAAGCGGCTGACGGACTGTGGTAAATGCCGGCACTTCAAGCTCAGCCTGTGGAATGTCATCGAATCCTGTTACTGCACAGCCGCTCCAAGGGTGTCTTGCATTCTGCGATTTCAGATATTTGTTTGCTCCAAGAGCCATGTTGTCATTTGCACACACAATTACATCTGCAGGTTTGTTCCTGTGACTTTCTATGTATTGTGAGATGGCGTTTCTTGCAATTACTTCGCTGAAGTCTCCGGTAATGATGTCGTAAGTCAGTTCCGGATCTTTTTTCATTCTGTTGTTCAGAATTGTCTGGAAAATTTCCCTTCGTTCATTTGAATCCACATGACCTTCAATTCCCGAAACATACAGGAATCTTTTGTATTTGTGGGTGTCCAGAAGGTGTCTGGTAAGCTTTTCCATTGCAGATTTTGACCGGATTGCAAGGGAAGGGATACCGTCAATTTTCTGTCCAACAGAAATAACGGGAAGTCCGGGCCACAGGTTCTTTATTGATTCGGCATCCTGCAGGGCAGGGCACTCAGAAAAAACTGAAGTAAGGAGAATGATTCCGTCTACATCAAAAAAAGTATTTTCAGGAAGCCGGGTTACCAGAGTATTCTTATGGATTGTGGCTGTTTCATGCTGGAAACAGACGATTTCTACGTTTTTCTCTGCTGCACGGGTTTTGATTCCTGAAAAAACAGAAGTCTGGTAGGCTTCGTCAAGAATATTCAAAACAAGGGCAATTTTAGGGTTTTGTACAATTTTCTTATCGGGCATAGGGGATTTTTCCTAAAAATATTATACCATCATTCTGCATTATGTGTTATGATTATCTTATGGCAATTTCAGTTTTAATTATAGATGACCACCCGCTTTTCAGCCGCGGCCTTGCCCAGCTGATTGAAACCCAGAAAGCATACAAGGTTGTTGCAATGGCACAGAGCAGAATCGAAGCTCTGAATCAGCTTCAGAATGTAAAACCTGACCTTGCAATCGTTGACCTGAACCTTGGTCAGGAAGACGGGCTTGACCTTATCAAAGATATCCTTATCTACTGCCCGAAAACTGTTGTTCTTGTTCTTTCCATGCATGATGAACGCTACTATGCAGAACGTGCTCTTAAAGCCGGGGCAAAAGGTTATATCATGAAAGCTGAAGCCGAAACACAGGTAATAAACGCCATCCAGACTGTTATGGAAGGAAGAATCTATCTGAGTGCCAGTGAAAGAGCCAGAATTGAAGAATTCAATTCCGGAAAAAAGACTGAATCTGAAGATCTTTTTACATCTGTAGCAAATCTTTCAGACCGCCAGCTCCAGATTTTCTCCCTTATCGGAAAGGGACTTGGAACTGTTGAAATTGCTTCAAAACTGAATCTTTCAATCAAGACCATTGATACTCATAAGGAAAATATCAAAGTTAAGCTCCACTGTGAGTCTTCTGCGGAACTCCGCCAGATGGCCATAGAATGGACCAAGAATAACTGATAACTCTTTACGGGTTAAAAAGAAAAGCCGCCTTCCGGCGGCTTTTTTCGTTTAGGACTCGTGAGTCCGTGAAAATATGAAGCGAAGCGGAATATTTTCACAAACAACCACCCGCTATGCGGGTGTGTGATAATTGCTTTTAGCAAAAAAAGCTTTCCCCGAAGGTGTACAATAAGATTGTTCAAGTCTATTGCAAAACACCAAGGAGGAAAGCTAAATGGCAAATATA
>JAZLIM010000096.1:0-21437 GCA_045617385.1 Treponema sp. | reverse complement strand
AGCTTCAGCTTCTACAGCGGCGTCATTGTTTGCACCAAGCATGAAATCTGCAAGTGGTTCAAGGCCTTTTTCAATGGCTGCCATTCCGCGGGTCTTCTTCTTTTTCTTGAACGGTGCATAAAGATCGTCCAGGGCTGTAAGAGTCTGAGCGCTTGAAAGAGCGGCAGCAAGAGTTTCTGTAAGTTTTCCCTGAGCGTAAATCTTTTTTATGTAATCAATACGTGTTTCTTCAAGATTCTTGTAAGATTTGAAAAGGTGATCACAGTCACGAACCTGAACTTCATTCAGATTGTCATGGCGTTCCTTGCGGTAACGTGAAATAAAAGGAATTGTACAGCCTTCATTTACAAGGCTGATAACTGCACTTACCTGAGACATGCGGATCTCAAGTTCTGCAGCGATTTTTTTCATAATTTCAACTTCGTTTACTGTTAATGCTTCAATAGCTTCTGGTGTGTATTCCATAAGTACTCCAAATTAAAATGTAATGGGTATTATACTGAATTTGTGCTGATAAAAAAAATCCCTGACCGGAGTTTTTCTCCTGTCAGGGATTTTGATTTTTAACTGTTATTTTCGATTGAAAATGTGGATTGCTTAGTCTTCCATTTTCTTGTATTCGTCGAATGTAGCAGCAACTTCTGCATCAACTTTTGTGCAGAGTGAAACTACAACAGCAACGAGCATTGTTACGATAAATCCAGGAAGGATTTCGTATACTCCGAAGATTGGAGCAACCGAACCTGGAATATTGTGCCATGCAACAACTGTGATGAATCCTGCGATAAGACCTGCAGAAGCACCTGCTGATGTACAGCGTTTCCAGAACAGAGCCAGGAATACCAGAGCACCGAATGTTGCACCGAATCCTGCCCATGCGTAAGAAACCAGTCCGAAGATTGAGTTGTTGTTTGGAAGCAGACAAAGTACGAAAGCTACAGCAGCTACTACGAAAACTGTAATACGGCTGATAAGAAGAACTTTCTTTTCGTCAGCATCTTTATTGATGAGTCCTTTGTAGATATCAAGTGAAACTGAAGAAGATGCAGAAAGAAGCTGTGAGTCGGCAGTAGACATAGAAGCAGCAAGGATAGCACAAAGGAAGATACCTGCGATGAATGCGAAAGCACCAGGGAACATCTTGAGCATTGTTTCAGAGAATACTGTTTCTGCAGTTGATCCGTTAAGGAGTGCTGGAAGCAGGTAAACTGTACCGAGAGTACCAACAATGAAAGCTCCGATGTAAGCAATGATCATCCAGATGATACCTACACGGCGGGCTGTTGTGATTTCTTTGTTAGAACGGATTCCCATGAAGCGGATGATGATGTGTGGCATACCGAAGTATCCGAGACACCATGCAAAAGCTGAAACAGCACTCATTGCACCGAAGCTCTGGTTAGCTGTGAATACTGCTTTAAGGTCATCATTGAAAGCACCGGCAAGAGCCTGAACGTTGAAGTCTTTTGCTTTTGCAATTGCATCAGCTGGACCGCCAAGAGCGATAACAGCACCAACACCGGCTACGATGAAGGCAACGAAAATCAGAGCACCCTGAACGAAGTCAGTTGTACAAACTGCACGGTAACCACCAAGGATTGTGTATGAAAGGATTACGATAAGTCCGATCACCATACCAACTTTGTAGTTCAGTCCGAATACAGACTGGAAGAGTTTTCCACAAGCTACGAAACCTGATGCTGTATAAATTGTGAAGAAGAAAACGATAAGAACAACTGAAATAATAGCAGTAAGGTTACTCTTGAAACGGTTCTTGAAGAAACCAGGAATTGTGATTGCGTCTCCGTAAGCAATTGTACATTTGCGCAGAGGTTTTGCAACGATAAGCCAGTTCAGGTAAGTACCAACGATAAGACCAAGTGCTGTCCAGATTGTTTCTTTAACACCACCGAGGTAGCAGAGACCAGGAAGACCCATAAGAAGCCATGCTGAAGAGTCAGAAGCTTCTGCTGAAAGAGCTGTTACCCAAGGACCAAGACCACGTCCACCAAGGAAGAAGTCTTTGGCGTCGTTTGTTTTCTTTGAACTGCGGATACCGATGTAAATCATGAATCCCAGATACAGAACGAAGGCAAGTATTTTGCCGATAAGTGCTGCTGTCATTTTTCTTTCCTTTTTGATTAAATTTTACTTATAATCTTCAGTTTAATTAAAAAATGGCTTTAAATCAAACGTAAGACTTAATCTAACGAATAAATACCACACTGCAATGAATTACTTTCAGTTACTGTACTAAACAGACGTTTGTATCCCCAAAAAATTGCTCCCGGTCGCAATAATGGCCGGCAGAACCGCTCGCTAGCGAACAAAAAGTCACACGGATTGGATTTTGCTAACGCAAAATCTTTTATTAATTTTCTATATTTTTTAAAGGGATGACGTTAGTCATCCCGAATCAGTGTGACAATATCCGTGTGTGAAAGCGAAAGTTTTTATTAACCCTGAACGGGTCCGGACTAAGTAAGCAAAGCTAACCTTATGAAATAAAATAAAAAAAAGCCGCTGAAGGAAGTTCTTCAGCGGCGGTTGCGCAGTTTTTTTTCTACAGTACGAATTCGTAACCGATTCCAAGATCTATTCTGTAACGTTTGCTTGTTACAGTTTCTCTCTGGTTGTCTACAAGACTCTTAATCTCATTGTCTGTGAACGGTGCATTGGCGCGAACATCAAACAGAAGGAATCCTGCTCCCACTCTGATACCGGCCTGTGCAAAAGCGGCCAGTCCCCATGTAGGATTGTTCCATCCTACATTCGGATATTCGTAAGTTACTTCTACACCACCCATCTTTGTTTTTGCTGAGTTTGTTGCAAAGGACCATGAAACATAAGGCCCGATTCCGGCACTTACCCTTACAATTCCAAGGTTCACAGCTGCATCCACAAAAAGCGGAACATTGAAATCTGTAGTTCTGAGAGTTGCGTCGCCTCCAAGAACCACACCCTGATTAAAAGCAATTGCAGCTTCCGGTCTGAATCCAATTGAAAGTACTTTAAGATCCACAAACGGAAGATCAAACCAAACACCGGTCTCCCCACCCACAAGCTGTTCCGATTTCTGGAAGGTAGCTTTCTGGTCATTGTTCTTAAGGGTACCTACACCAAAATCAACGTCTCCACGGAAACCGATTCCGACTGCTGATGCTGAAACAACACAAAAGGCTGCCAGCATAACTGCTGCTGCAAATTTCTTCATATTTCCTCCAAATAATTGAGCAAAAAATTCTTACCGCGTTTCTACGGCGCGGTAAACATCAATGACGTTTTGAAAAATTAACCAACAGATTTTTGAAAAGTTACTGTTTTTCTTCAGTTTTTTCCGGGAAAATACACAAATCCCGGATTATGCACCCATGACAGTCAGGATTTCTGGCTGTACATACATAACGGCCGTGAAGAAGAAGCCAGTGATGTGCGTTGAAGGCGAATTCTTCGGGAATGATTTTCAGAAGATCTTCTTCCACTTTATTGGGAGTGTCACCTTCAGATAATCCTATTCTGTGACTCACGCGGAAGATATGAGTATCCACCGGCATGGTAGGCATTTTGAAAATCACGTTCTGAACAACGTTTGCAGTTTTCTGCCCAACACCCGGAAGGCTCATCAACTCTTCACGGCCTTGCGGCACTTCTGAATTGAACTCTGAAATGAGTTTTTCTGAAAGCTGGATTACATGCTTTGCCTTTGTTTTAAAAAGGCCGATGGATTTGATATAAGTGATAAGTTTTTCTTCGCCCAGGGCAACCATCTGTTCAGGAGTTGTTACTACTTTGAACAGAGGTTCAGTTGCAATGTTCACGCTTTTGTCAGTTGCCTGGGCGCTGAGCACAACGGCTACAAGAAGTGTATAGGCATTCACGTAATTCAGTTCCGAAGCAGGATTCGGATTCTGCTCGCGAAGACGACTGAACATTTCATTGATACGATTTCGTTTTGTATTTTGTGAAAGGTCACTGAGCTCGTCGAAGTGCCCTTTCACAAGAGCTTCCTTTTTCTTTCTAGACCATCCCTGGATTTGTTTTTCCCGTTCAAAAGCCTTTTCAATTGAAGAAAATTCTTCTGTATACAGCAATTCAACTGGGAGATGTCTTTTCGTAAAATTTGAACCTTCTCCCCTTCTATGCTCTTCAAGACGCATCTCTAGATTATTCGTGCTTCCTGTATACAACGAGCCGTCTGAACATTTTAAAATATACATATAAAAATGCATATTACTATTCTCACATGAAATGACAGTCATTTCGAGCCTTCGGCCCTTCGACAGGCTCAGGGACCTCAGGCTCCAGGACCGCATTGTTTTTTTTTACAGAGCTGCTTTCAATGCTTCGACTTTGTCTGTTTTTTCCCAAGGGAATTCAGGACGGCCGAAGTGACCGTAGCTTGCAGTCTTTGAATAAATCGGCTGCTTCAGGTTCAGTGTAGAAACGATTCCTGCAGGGCGGCAGTCGAACACTTTGTTTACTGCATCAACGATTTTTGAAACTTCCACTTTTTCAGTTCCGAAAGTTTCGACCATGATTGAAACAGGTTTTGCAACACCAATGGCGTAAGCAAGTTCAACTTCGGCGCGGTCTGCAAGGCCTGCGGCAACAATGTTCTTTGCAATGTAACGTGCCATGTAAGCTGCAGAACGGTCAACTTTTGAAGGGTCCTTTCCGGAGAAAGCACCGCCACCGTGACGTCCCATTCCGCCGTAAGTATCAACGATGATTTTGCGTCCTGTAAGTCCCGAGTCTCCGTCTGGTCCGCCAATTACAAAGCGGCCTGTCGGATTGATGTGGTATTTTGTGTTTTCATCAAGAAGCCCTGTTGGTTCAAGAACAGGCTTGATTACTTCGTTCAGAATTGTGTCGCGAATTGTTTCGTAATCTACTTCAGGATCGTGCTGATGAGAAATAACTACAGCGTCAATGCGAACAGGTTTGTGTCCGTCGTATTCGATTGTTACCTGACTTTTTGCATCAGGACGGAGCCAGCTGATTTTTCCTTCGTGGCGCAGTTCATGTGCCTTAAGAAGCAGCTGATGTGAATAGTAAACTGTAGCAGGCATGAGTTCCGGAGTTTCGTTACATGCGAAACCGAACATCATTCCCTGGTCGCCGGCTCCCTGTTCACCTTTGTTTTCTACGCCTTCGCCAACAACACCCTGGTTGATGTCAGATGACTGTGCGTGAAGTCTGTTCATGAATTCACAGTGATAACCGTCAAGGCCTACATCAGCTGAAATGTAACCGATGCGGATTGCAACGTTGCGTGCAATTGTTTCAGCTTCAGACATGATTTTGTCTACATTAGCTTCCTGTTCTTCTTTTGTTCCTGTCTGGAATCCGATTTCTCCGCCAACGAGGATAAAGTTTGTTGTAGAGAATGTTTCGCAGGCTACGTGAGCTGCAGGGTCAAGCTGCAGACAGCGGTCGAGAATTGCGTCAGAAATCTGGTCGCAGAGTTTGTCTGGATGGCCTTCGCCAACCGATTCAGATGTAAAAAGTGTGTGATTTTTGTTTGTGATAGTGCCCATTTGTGGACCTCCTGTTTAGCTCTTAAGCTCCCATACGGGTGCTTTTTACCGCCGGCAATTTGGATAAATCAGCGGATAAGTTATGTGATGTTAATATACTTAATTCGTATAAAAGAAACAATAGAAAGAAGGACAAAAATTGGAGATTTTAACACCTAAATCTCAAATATCACGTTTTTCAATTTGTCAACTATTTTTTTTCGTAAAACTCTATACACAATCCTTTTCTTTGTTTATAATGATTTTACTTTTTTACTTTTGCTTGACATCAATCAGTCAAAAATGTTTATCAGGAGAGCCTAAAATGGCATTAAAGAAAACTTTTTCAAAAGACAAAACAAAATGTAAGGTAACTTTCTCTGTTTCTGCAGAAGCCGCTCAGGGTGCAAAGAAAATCAATATTGCAGGCGACTTCAACAGCTGGAGCAGCACTGACAATGAACTTAAAGCAAATAAAGACGGTTCATTTTCTATTACTCTGGAACTCGAAGCCGGAAAAGAATACCAGTTCCGCTACCTCCTTGACGGTTACAAATGGGAAAATGACTGGAAAGCCGACAAATACATTCCGGCACCTTATTCAAACGCAGACAACTCTGTAGTTGTAACTTCTAAGACTGAAAAATAATCCCGAATCCGGGAACATTTGATAAAAAAAGGCTGCTTTCAAAAAGCAGCCTTTTTTTATTTTGTAAAACGTTCAATCAGATATTATTTCTTGTAGTTACGTTTTACCTTCATGGTTGTTGTCTGGGCAAGAGGAACTTCAAGAATTGTAGTTCTTGTGATTCTTGCATACGGCTGCAATGTCTTGTTTACAGCATCAACATCATCCTTGATCATTTTTGCAACTTCGGCACTGTTCCAGTCTGTTTCGCGTTTTTTTCCAAGAACTTCGAACACAGAATCAGCCGGATAAATCAATGCTTCAATTTCTTCCCCGTTTGCAGTTTCGTATCCCTGAACCATAATCTGCTGAACGTTTGTATGCATCTGGAAGGCATCTTCGATTTCTTCAGGATAAACATTCTTTCCGCCGGAAGTAACAATCAGGTTCTTTGCACGGCCGCAGAGCATAACGTAATGCTCACTGTCCATCCATCCCAGGTCACCGGTCTTGAAGAATCCGTCTTCGGTAAACATCTTTGCAGTTTCTTCAGGCATATTGAAATACCCCTGCATTACCATAGGACCCTTTACTACGATTTCACCGATCGGGCGTTCTCCAGGAGTAGAATACTTTTCAATATCAATGATCTTCATTTCTTCGTAAGGAGAAAAATCGCGTCCGACACTTTCAATCTTGAAGTGTTCAATCGGATTCAGAGTGATGATAGGTGCTGTTTCTGTAAGTCCATAGCCCTGAATGAAGTCGATGCCCATTTCGTTGTATTTCCGGAATACATCACTTGAAAGAGGTCCTCCCCCACAGATTGCTACACGGAGCGTATAGATGTTTGCCTGTTTAAGGACTGCCTTGAAGAGTTTCTTTCCCGGATTAAAGTGAAGCACCTTCTTACAGAAGTAAGAAATGTTTCCAAGCCCGTTCATAAGACCTGAAACAAGTTTTCCCTTTGATTCAATTCCCTTTGTGATTCCGGCCATAAGCTTGTTGTACAGAAGCGGTACACCAAGCATAACGGTAATCTTTCCTTCACGAAGTTCCTTCATAAGGCGGGTAACTGCCATGCTCTTTCCGAAAACAATTTCTGCACCAACAGAAAGCGGACAGATGAATGCAGCCTGCATTGTGTAACCGTGGTGAATCGGAAGGAGAGCATAGAAAACATCTGTGCAGAAAATATCAAGATTTGTCTGAGCAATGAAACAGTCAGAAATCAGGTTTCTGTGGCTGAGCATTACACCTTTTGGAATTCCTGTTGTTCCCGAAGTAAACAGAATTGCTGCTGTGTCTTCTTCCGAAACCGGTTCGTTAGGCTGAACTTCTCCTTCAGCCTTCAGATTGAAAACATAGGTTTCTGCTTCTTTCGGCTGAAGTGAATAAACCGGAATATTTCCAAATGTATTTCTGAAATAGGATTTCTTTTCGTCATCTGTAAAGATCAGTTTTGGTTCTGCTGTCTTAATAAGATTTCCCGCTTCGTTTTCATGAAGCCCGTTATCAATCGGAATTACAATTCCGCTCGCAAAGAAAGTTGCAAGATAAACTACAGCCCACTGCGGTGAGTTCTTTCCGGTTACGGCAACTTTATCGCCCTTTCTGATTCCTTTGAAAATCATCCAGTCTGAGAGCTGTTTGATTTTAGAAAATACTTCACCGTAAGTAAGAGTATTCTTTGATTCACCCGGTCCTTCAAAATCGGTAAAGCAAGGTCTTTCGGCAAATCTCTCTGCCTGAATGGTCAGCAGTTCAGGGAAGGTAGGCCATTCTCCCTTTATTCTTTCTCCGCGATACGGATCAAGATGAGCCCATGGTTTTCTTTCTTTTTTCATAAAGCTTTTTTTCTCCAGTCGCCTGTAACAAACTCACTCTTTCTTCTATTTTAACATGAGATTAACTAAAAGGAAAAAACATTCGATAATTTAAATATGATGGAAACCAGACGCGAATTTTACAGAAACCACAAATACAAGATTGCAGCACTGGCCGTAAGCATTTTCTGCCTTACCTGCCTGAGCCTGTGCGCTGAAGAAATGAGCACAGCAAGAGCCAAAGTCTGCCGCGAAAATCTTGTTACGGAAGCAAAGAAATACGTAGGCAGCCCGTATACATACGGTGCCATAGGCCCTGATTCCTTTGACTGTTCAGGACTGATTTATTACTGCGCAAGAGAAGCCAACAAAACCCAGCTTCCAAGAACTGCAAAGGCTCTGTACAGCTATTCCAGAGTTGTTTCCGACAAAGACAAGGAGCCTGGCGATCTTCTGTTCTTTGCCACAACAAGTTCAGGTAACGTTTCCCACGTTGGAATCTACATCGGAAACAACCAGTTCATTTCTGCCGTAAGTGACGGACCTAATACAGGCGTAATTCTTTCTTCTCTTAAAGAAGCTTACTGGAAGCCCCGCTATATCGGTGCCGGCCAGATTTATAAATCCGGAAAGATGGAAGAAAAACATGAAATTTACGCAGAAGATTCAGATGATTTTGAAGGCAGTTCTTCTACAGGAACTTCTGCCAAAAGTGACGTAGCATTCCTGGATTCACTCCTCTTTGATGCAAGCCTTATGGCCGACTGGTCCCTCCTCCGCTCCGACAGTTTCATGATCAACTTCCGTGGAATCGACCTGCAGTCCAACGCAAGAGTTTCAAAATGGCCTCTTGAGCCTGGAATGGGACTTTCCATGCGTTACAATCATGCACTCAAATGTTTCCAGATTCCGCTTACGCTCAGCGTAACACTGAATGATTATCTCCGCGTGTACCTGGGCCCGGTATTTACCTTTGGCTCCGCACAGCGCCGGGATTCCGGAGATGCAGTTTCACCTTCCGTTTTCCCTGGAACAATTGGAATCACATTCTCAACCCCTTCACTTACAAAAGACAAGGTAAAGGTACAGATTGTTCAGGATATTTCCTACTCTGTATGCAATGCCCGTGACGGAGCCGCTCTTTCCCTTTATCAGTCACTTTCTACAGGACTGGTATTCAATACAGGTGTACGCGTAACAGTTCCGTCTACACTTTTCATGAAAGGACTTTAGAGGGGACTTGAGCCTGCAGGATTCATAGCCCAATGAGCACTTCGGCCCTTCGACCCTTCGACAAGCTCAGGGACCGCAAGCTCAGGGACCACAGGCTCAATCACTGTCATTCAGTTAAATAAAAAAAGCTCCGGAGTTCTGAGCTGGTCTTAATACACATCAGTCAGACTTCCGTAGCTTTTCTATTTTCAGGTCAGTTACTAGATGATCTGTTCAAGAACATCAATAACATCTGAATCATAGAACTGAGGCTGTTCGCGCAGGTTCTGGATTGCAGTTTCTTTATCCATGATTGCACGGTATCCGCGTTTACTGATCATAGAAATATATGATTCACATACACGGATAAGTCTTGCAATCTGAGGGATGTTATCGCCCTTAAGTTTCTTAGGATATCCCGAACCGTCCATATTTTCGTGGTGATTACGGGCTGCATCTTCGAATACCTGCCAGTACTTTTTAGGAACGAAATCAAGATGCTTGTCGGCCATATTAACATGTTCACGAAGCAGATCTTTCTGTTCCGGAGTAAGAGTTTCAGCTCCAAGAATCTCAGAATCAATACCAAGGAATCCGGCGTCATAGATCATGGCTGCACAGAAATAAAGCATTGATTCGCCCTGTGGCAGACCAAGCTGGATTGCGATTTTGTAAACAAGTTCACTTACGTTCTTTGAGTTGTTCTTACGGGCTGTAACCTGGTCAATTCTTGCACCGATTTCTTCACACTTTGAAGCCAGCATTCTGAGTTCTTCCTGTTCTTCAGGAGACTGTTCTACATCAGGCAGAGCGGCCGGAGCCCAGCGTGAACTGCCTGCAAGGCGAAGCTGTCCGTTTTCACCGTTGGCGTAAAGATCTGTAATTCCACCCAGCATAAGGCGGTTTGTCTGATTCTGGGAAGCTGCAAGCATACGGAAAGCCTGAACGTACTGTTCCTGCTGCTTTGCCTGGTTCTTGAAACTCTTCTGAGCAATAACAACAATTACCAGAACGATAATAAGAATCAGAATAACGATAAGAACAACAATCCATACAACCTTGTTGATTGCACCCTTTGTTGCTTCAGCTGATTTTTCAAAGCCGGAACCAAGATCCTGGAGTCCGTTTTCAAGAGCAGACTTAAGTTCCTGTGAGTTCTTGCGGACTTCTTCATTTGCAGCCTGCTGCAGTCTGAGTGATTCTTCATTGGCACGGCGGTTTTCTTCATTTGCCTGCTGCTGGATTCTTAAAGACTCTTCCTGAGCTTTCTTGTTATCTTCAGCCTGCTTTCTGATAAGGTCTGTCTGTTCTTTGGCCTGAGCTTTTGATTCAGCCAGTTTCTTTTCTTCCTGAAGACCTTCAATCTGATTTACCAGTTTCTTGATTGTTGCGTTTTCAACTTTAGGAAACTGTTCCAGGTTTGCTTTTACTTCAATAAAAAGCTGGTCATCATAATCTTTTTTCAGCTGTTCAAGTCTTGTCTTGTAAATTGTCTGGGCATAGGCAATTACGTTTGTTGCATCAGCATCGTTCTTGCTTACAACAAGAGCCTGATTGATATACTTGAAGGCAGATTCAACATCACCGTCTTCATAGGCAACGTCTGCCTTATCAAGAAATCTTTCCGAAAGACTGACTGTCTGTGCAAACACAGACACAGCGAAGAGAGAAATCAATAATATACTAAGAATCTTTTTCATTTTATCTGACAACATTGCGGGCTCCTAATGAAAGAATCAAATTAACTTTGTTTTCAATTCCGCTGTCTTTAAGGAACAGAACATCCTTAACACCGATATTGAAATTCAGTTTTACTCTCTCCATTTGTGCAAATGGAATTGAAATAGAACCGGTAACAGCCATTGCAGACTTCAGACCATCTGTCCAAAGGTGTCCCAGATAATAGTCATATCCAAAAGAAAGTCCAAAATTTCCTGCAGGGATTTCATCAAGCATCACACCAATAACCGGTGTGAACATATTGTCCTGAAGGTCGGAAGAAGCAGCAGTTGAAGAACTTGTTCCGTAGAAGCGTCCCAGCATACCGAAACCTGCGCGGAGGAATACTCTGTCGGAAAGCCCTCTGAATGCAAGCTTTGGAACAACAAAGATTTCACCGAACATTGATTCGTCTTTTCCGTTGAGATCAGCCCCAAGGAACTTGAAAGAACCTTCCAGATCAAAACCAAGTGCAAGAACATTCATCTGGTAAGCATAGCCGCCGTTCATTGCAAGTCCGAACATGAACTTTGAAAGATCATCGCCGGTATTTGTAAGCAGCATAGGATTCAGACCAACGTAAAGCTTCCAGTCAGAATAAGAAAGCTGGCCTCCGTCTTTTCCTGTAACATATACTGTATTTCCGGAAGATGTCTTAACTGTATTGTAATTCTTTTCAGCATTAGCTTTCTGGCCGGCTTTCAATGCTTCTACACGTGCAATTTCCTGCTGCCGTTTTTCAATTGCCAGGAGCTCAGCCTGTTTCTGATTTTCAAAGGCATCCGAAATAGTGGCGTACAGCTCTACTGCATCAACATTGTCCAGGTTGTTATCGATAATAACCAGGTCTGCATCCATAGCGAATTCATAATCACTGACAATAATCAGACGGCGGACCTTCTTGATGGCGTAATTTTCCATAAGGAAGTAATACTTATCGCCCTGATTTCCCGAAAGGATTTCGTGCAGCTGCTCATCAGATCTTTCATCGAAAGCAGTATCAATTTTCTTGTAAATCACACTTACGTATTCTTCTACAGCAAACAAAGGAACTGCTGCACAAAAGAGTACCGAAAGTATGAAAATCCGTTTCAAGAAATCTTTAGTAAATTTCTTCATCAATACGCTCCTTCTCTCCATTAATTTCAATCAGGATTAGAATACGTTTACACGAAGACCCAGAGATATCTGTGGAACAATGTTCTGAATATCTACAGAGCCCGAAGCAACGTCAGTTGGGATGAACCACAGAGAACCTTCTGTGTACATCGAAACAGTACTGAACATCTTTATTCCGTTGAACTTGATTCTTGGGAATTCAATCTGGCCAAGAACAGCAGACAGGAACTGTGGAGTACCAGAGTTTGTCTGTGTGAAGTAAGAGAAGTTTGCACCAACTGCAAAGCTGGCTGACAGCCATTCCCAGTCATGTCCGAAGAAGTAACTGAACGGAATAGTTGAGATGTTTGCCAGAAGCTTCATTCCCATTACGTTTCCACCGTAACGCATATCTGTAAGTCCAATCTGGAACATATTCGATACTGCATCACGCTGTGCCTGTGTGAACTGACCCCACTGGAACTGGAGCTTAACGTTGTCATCAAAGAAGGTAAGACCAGCACCGATATCAAAGAGTGTTGCTCCCCAGAAGTGGAAGTCAAGGTAAAGTCCCTGGATGAATGAAGGAACTTCATAAGATGACTTGTCACCCTTACGGAGTGTCAGTTTTACATTTTCAAGTTTAACATCATCACCAGAAAGTCCTGAGAACAGAAGTTCCTGGTTATATCTTCCACCCATACTTGGTGAAATAAGGCGGATTGTTGGTTTAGTATTATCAATCTGTACGATTGTTCTTTCGATAGCAGATTCACCGTTCAGCATTGTTGCACGGATCAGGAGGAAGTGGTATCCCTCCGGAAGATCTTCGTTTTCAATGCGGTACATCCATTTGTCACCTGTTGAAAGTGGAATGAATGTCTTACCGTTATCAAGAGAAAGTTCAATCTTCTGAACTTTCTTTGCTGCTACTTCAGCTTTCAGTTCAGGACTTGCTTCCTTAGTCTTTGAAAGAAGCAGTTCATCACCGTCAATTGTGTAACCTGCTCTACCTTTGAGGTAAGGACGTCCTGTAGCAAAATCACCGTATACGAAGTTGTCGATTGTTACCCACGGACCGTTGGCTGCGTAAGTGAGTGTCTGTTCGCGTGATGAAACCTTGTTTCCTGTTGCAAGAACTGCTTCAACACGGTATGTGTGAACACCGTCTGCAATCAGATCCTGTGTAATTCCGAACTTGAAGAATCCGCTGTCAGAGAGTTTTGTTTCTCCGATGAACTTTTCGTCAACGAAGAGATTCAGAAGAACGATTTCACCTTCAGCCTTTGCCTGACCGTAGATGTTGAATTCACCTGTTTTGTGTTCACCGTTCAGTGGGTAAAGAATATCTACAACTGCCGGAGGACAGTTCTTGTCCAGGTGAATATTGCGGCTTACGTTTGAAGTATTACCGGCAGCATCAACAGCTGTAAGTTCAATGTTATAGAATCCGTCATCAAGAGAAGTAATATCCAGAACTTTTCCGATTACGCGTTCAATCGGGAATGACTGAACGTATGGTTCTGTGTTCTTGTTGAGGTTTCTGATTGTAACGTGCATGTCGCTGATTTCTACGTTGTCGTAAGAGTATCCTGAGAAGAACAGCATACCTGTTGTTGTAGAATCATCTTCAGGAAGTTCAAGATTGAGAACAGGACTTTCGTTGTCGATGTTGATCAAACTTGAATAAAGACCCTGAATGTCGTAGTTATCTGTAATCTTAAGGAATACAACCTGTGTACCGCCAGGAATTGCACGTGAGTCTACTGTGTAGTACCAGTCAGCATCAGGACCGTTTACATTTTCAAGGATTGCATCGTTATAGCTGTTGCCGTTATCAAGAGAAACCTGAACCTTTGCGATTCCGTTCTTATCGTTTGCCCAACCCTTAAGAGTAATCAGTTCACGAACTGACTTATCCATTTCAGGTTCAGAAAGAACACCCTTTGGTTCAGCAAGAGAAACTCTGAAGTTACGTACAGTTTCATTTCCCTGTACTCCGTTTACGTCAACAGCATAAACTGTGATTTTATGTTCGTTGTCTACCATTGCAGAAATAGGAACATCAATTGAGAAGCTTGATCCCATCTGCGGGTAGCGTTTGAATTCGCCGTCGTCAATCTTGTAGTAGATTGTTGAGTCACCGTCATCATCAAAGATAACACCAGAGATTGTGAAGTCTCTTGTGATTACCTGGTTTTCTTCAGGGAGGTGGATTTCTGAAACAGGAAGGTCTGACTGGTTGTCGATAAGGAAGTTCCATGCTTCAAGAGAAGTCTTGTTTCCTGCAGCATCGATGAATTCAAATGACATTGCGTCATCAATCGGGCAGTCTTTTGTTCCTACAAATGTAGAAATAAGAGGCTTGCGTTCGATTTCTTTTCTTGTCTTTTCTGTACCTTCAACCGGTGGAGCAACGTAAAGTGTCTGTGAGTAGAATCCGTTGTCTGAAACTTCAAATACTACCAGGTTTTCACCGTTTACGATGTCTTCACTTAATGGAAGAATTACTTTTGCAGAAGGTGGTGTAACGTCTTTGTATACAGAAGTACGTTCAATTGAAACGTTTCCTACTGTATCTTTTGCACGTACATCAATGCGGATAAGTCCGTCTTCTTTGTCTGCAATTGAAATTTCTTTTGAGTATGTAACACCGCGGCTGTCTTTATCGCCAGGTGTAAGGTCGGCAGGTTCCCATGTTTCACCGCCGTCCAGAGAGTATTCAACTGAAACAACGCTGATTGTATCTGCAGCTGTACCTGTAAGTTTTACAGTTGTAGCCTGCCAGTCGTAGAGTTCAGGTGTAACGATCTTAAGTTCAGGGCTTGATGAGTCTACAGTGAAGTCGAATGCTTCTGATTCATAAACATCACCAAGAACGTCTGTTACCTTAACTTTAACGTCTTTGTAAACTCCGTCTTTTACAGGAGTCATTGTAATCAGGCTTCCTGAAGTAGAAATCTGAAGACCTTCTGCCCCGCCAACAAGTTCAGCTGTAACAGGAGCCGGAAGATTTGCGTAGTAGTAGAACTTTGAATCCGGATTCATACCGTACATCTTTTCAGCTTCGTTCCAGAACATATCTGAAGAAGGCATAGAGAATACTCTTTCTTTGTCTTCTGCAAGTACACCGTCAGATGAACGTACAACATTTACCGAACCTTCAACTGAAGTTTCAAGGCTGCCGGCTTTAATATTGAGTTTTACTTTATTTACGCGTACAGGAAGATTCTTGAGAGGGATTTCAGCAGTCCATCTTGTTTCTCCTGCAGCAGGTTTTGTAAGTTTTGCGTTTCCTGTCTGGCGAACATCTCCACCGGCAATTTCAGCCCCGTAGATTTCGTAAGAAGCAGAATTAACAACAGCACCTGTATCAATGTATACGGTTACTGTTCCTGCCGGTGAGTTCTTGTCGTTACCGTAATCAAGAACTACAGGCATACCGCTCATATATGTTTCTCCGTTTACCAGAGCAATATTTGCTTTGAGTGTAGGAGCTTTTGATGCATTGTATTTTGAAGCAACACCCCTTCCGTCCTGAACAGTTGCTGTCCATGTGAGAGGATTTGTTCCTTCAATCATTTCGCTTCTTGGGAATACTGCAAAGTCTTCTTCCAGGTCGCCCTGATAGATTCCGCAGGCGTATACATCGATTCCGTCGAACCATGAAACAACCTGTGCTTTTGGAACAGGAATCTTACCCTTTTCGTCTTCTTCTACATCAGGAATTTTTCTGAATGCAACTGCCTTTGAAGAGATGTTTCCGCCCTTGCTTTCTGCAACTACTTCAACTAAATAGAAACCTGTTGCAAAGTCTGCAGTCGGGATTTCAATGCGGTAAGCACCGTCATCTGCAGGTTTAACACTTTCAAAATCAGAAGGAACATTTACAGGGTTTACTTTTGCAATAACTCCCTTGGCCATATCTACAGTTGCAGAAAGAACGCGGTAACGAACCTTGTTCATTCCTGTGCTGCAGGTAGCAGAACCTTCAATAACGATATTTGAGTTCAGAATATCTCTGGCATCAGAAGAAGAATAACCGCTTACTGAAAGAGCCGGGATTTCTGTATCGTTTACGAATGTAAGAGGGATTGATTCAATTACGTCATCTTTAGCAGTTGTAACCTTTACTACTACTTTTTCTGAAGTTCCAACAACGTTTCCAGGAATCAGCTGAATCTGATTTCCGTTGAGCTTTGCAGTTGCAAAAGGAGTTTCAGGAACGATTTCTACAGACTTGGCTGTATCCCCGATAAGGTAACCACTTGCAGGGAATTCAGAGTTATTGATGATGCGGCCTTCGCTGTCTACTGTACTGTCATCGAATACAATTGAAGGCTGGGCCTGCTTGATAGTTGTTGTATTTGTAATATAGAGGACACCTGTGAACTGGTTTTCTCTGTCATAAACGTCAGTTGATGTAATGCGGAAATTTACAACGCCCTTAGGGAAATCGGCAGGGATTCCGAAAGATGCAGTACAGTTCATTACATTCTTGAAAGCTGTTTCGCTTTCTACAGGAGCATTGTTTCCCCACCAGTATTCAGTCTTAACATTCTTGATTCCTGTTGTTGAAGAAACTCCAACCTGGAACGAAGAACCGCTTTCTGGGTGAACTTCAATTCCGTTGATGAACGGAGTATTTTCTTTTCCCCATGCGATAACAGGATCAGCATACTGAGGAGCTTTTCCGAGTGTAAGGAATTCAACAGATACAGGATTTCCTTCTACACCGAACATATCGGTTCCTGTAACTGTGATTTTGTGTTTTCCTGTTTCATAGTCTACTGCGTTTCCGAAGTCATAGAAGAAAACACCTTTTGTATTCAGCACAACCGGTTCATTTGAATCAAGAACGATTTTTACAGATTCAAGTCCGTCATCATCTGTAGCGATACCACGAACAAAGAGTCTTTCGTCTTCCATGTATAATTCCTGAACTGCAGGTTCAGAAATTACAACAACAGGTTTATCCAGTTCCTGATTAAGATTGATGTTCTGTGAAACTTCAACAACGTTGTCTGCCTTATCTACAGCACGGATAGAGAACTTGCGTGATTTGTCTTTACTTCCGATTGTGTCAAAGTCCAGACACCAGTATGGGTTACCAGGAATCAGTTCAATTTCACCTGATTCAGCTCCGAATGTCCATGTAAGTTCCTTAACTCCTACTTCGTCTTTTGCAAAACCGGCAATAGAGAACTTACCGTTTTTCTGGTCATCTTTTGCAGGAGTAATAATCTGAACATCAGGCTTTGTATTGTCGATGTGGTAAAGGAATGAATAAAGACCTACAGAACCTGCGTTATCAACTGCTCTGAACCAGATAACGGCAGGACCGTCTTCGAATTCCTTTGTATTTACAACAACGTCGAATGTGGCGTTGGCTTTTTTGTCATTTACTTTGATTTTAAGATCACGGAAATGTTCTCCGTTATCAATGGAGTATTTAAGTTCGCGGATACCGTTACCGTCTTCTACAAGACCCTGGAAATGAACGTTTCCTGAAACCAGAAGACCCATAGGGCGGTCTGTTTCCATGTCTCTTTCTTTTACGCTTGTAACAGGCTGGCGGCGGTCAAGCTGCCATGTAAGTTTTGTTGTTTTTCCCTGGAGACCGTTAATATCGAATCCGGTTACTTTGATTGTATGCGGACCTTCTTCAAGGTTTGTTGTATCCAGGTAGTATGACCAGAATTCCTGACCAACAGCACGGATTGGATGTTCTTCATCTCCGTCCAGAACAAGTTCTACGTATTTTACGCCGTCATCATCAACACAGGTACCAACGATGTTGAGGTTTCCGACTACACGCATTCCTTCGTATGGGTTAGTAATTCCCGGAATACAAAGATCAGAGTTAGGGTCAACGTAAATATTGTGAGGGCCTTCAATAAGAGTATTTCCACCAAGGTCATTGGCGGTAATCATGATATTGTATTTACCCTTCTTCTTGCCTTCCAGGTCAAAAGTTTCCTGCCAGCTGTTCAGGTTTTCTACGTCGATTTCTTCAACGTCCTTTTTACCGTGAGCAAAGACAGAAACAGCACAGAGACTCAACGCTGCCATTACGGATAAAAGTTTTCGATAGTTCATTTGGTACCCCTTAGATTTTTAAATATAAATCTCCAAGTAGTTTATCGGCAGTTGTGTCTTAAACCTTTAGAGATTACTTTTTGTTATAATATTCCTTTATATTGTAAATCGGGATTCCAACATTTTCAAATTTTTGCTTTAAATATAGTAGAATTGAGCGAATTTATTAGAAAAACCGGCCGGAGAAGCCTAAACTGAAGGTCCAGAGGGCGTTTTGACCCGGAACCGGGCGGATTGTATAGCGGAATTCAGAGATTATTTCGGTATAAAACATGGAATTTGCAGCAAGTCCTATATTCGGAGTGATTCCTGCACTGAGATTCATGTATATGTAGTCTGTATAGACATTACCCTGCTCCAGATTCAGAAGATTTCCTCCGTAGCCGCCTGAAACATAGAAGCGGTTCACAAACAGAGCAGTGGCAAAAGGCACGGCTTTCTGAACATCCATTGAAAAAAGGACTGCATCTGCTTTGGCCGAAATCTTCTTCCGGGAAGACTCCAGGAAAGCGGCAGAAACAACCAGAGGCAGGTTGTACACCATTCCCCGCGTACATTTCACAGGAATGAGTTTTGGAACATAGACTTTCAGGAAAGGCGAAAGAGAAAGATTATCACCCACCATCTCAAAGTCTTCTGCATAAGCCGCCGCCCCCGCAATCAGTGAAACCCCGGCCGTAATTCCGCCATACTCAAAAAAGCCCGGACCTTTCCTTACGGCGTTGGACCAGGCGGCGTTCAGAACATTCCCGGCGTAAAGAATTTCATACTGCCGTTCAGGATCATTTCCGCGGCCGCCAGCCAGAAGGGCTTCTTCGGAAAACGAAAAATAGGAAATCTTTCCCGCAGGAATCTTTACCGCCCCGTTTGCTGAAAGCCTTCCCTGCTTGAAGCCCTGCATATCGAATTCGGTGGAAGCCGCTGTATTCCAGGAAAGAAGACTCGTATCGGAACCGCCCTGGGCAGAAGCCCGGAAAGCGAAAGATTCTGTGAACGGACTGAAACCAGCTGAAAGATCAAAGAAATCGGAAGTCCATGGATTGTTTGTGAGCCAGGTTACACCCAAAGGCAGCATTGTCTTTGTGCCGTAAAGTTTACTGCGGGGATCAAAGTCCATGGATTCGCAGAACGAAAGAGGAACAAGAAGTCCGCGGGTAAAATACTTTCCGCCTCTGAAAGGTTCTGCTTCGGGAAGAGATTCAGGATTTTCTTCCCGAACTTCCGATAAAGCTGAACCCGCGGTCAACGGAACAGAACCGGAAACTGCTTTTAAACCAAGGCTTTCAGACTTAACCGAAAAGAGTCTGTTCTGCCTGAAGAAATGCCCTGAATAGACAACCGCTCCCCTTCCATCAGGAACGGGGTTGAAAACGCCTCCGGAAACATCATGATCCATAAGGCAGAAAGAGCCGTCTTCGGGATTCCAGAAACCGGCCCTTGGGAGGGTGCCCGGCTTAGCCCATGAAAACCAGACAATTCCGGAAGAAGAATCTGCATAAAGATTTCTTACAGACATTTTTTCATCAGGGAAGGAAGTTTCAGAAATCACATTTCCGGAAAGATCCGCAACACAAAGAGTTTTTAAAAGTCCGTCCCGTTTTACAAAAACAAATTCTCCGTTCCTGTAAGTCGAAAGGGAAAGTGTCATGACTGAAGGCCCGTATGAAATAATTCCGTAATCTTCTGAGCCGGAAAGTTTTCCGTTTTTAAAAATCAGTTTTTTAACATCGGTCCATTTTTTCTGGCTTAAAAAAGCACGGGACACAAGAAAATATTCACCGTCTTTCTGGACAACACAGGAATCTGAAAGACCTGAACTTTTTATCTGAATGTAATTCTTCTTTTCTGCATCAAAAACTTTTACGCATTTTCTGAAAACACCTGAAGCTTCATCTGTGTAATTAATGGAAATGATTCTTCCGTCATCTGAAACGCTTATATGTTCTGTACCCTTAACCTGGATAATCTTTTCTGCCTTCGTTTCACCGGGAGGGCAAAGCCGTACTGTTCCGGAATTCTCTTCAAGCCAGTAGAGTCCCCGTTCGGTTCGGAAAAGGTCAGAAAAAAGAAGTCCCGAAGAATTCTCAGCCGAATATTTTTCTCCGCTTCCCGTAAAGAAATCAGTAACGGCTCCACTCTCAAGGGGAACAGCCGGAATATGAGGAACTTCAAGACTTTCGTAAAATTCTTCCCAGGCTTTGTTCAGGGAAAGTCCATAAACTTTACGGAAAGCATGCCCGCAGGACCAGGTCTTGAAATTTACACACCGGTACCAGAAACCGGCGTATTTTTCCATTCCGAATTCATTCTGAAGCCAGCGGGCAAATTCTGCATTGAAGTTGTAATAGGAACCGTAAGGGTAAATGTCGGAAGCTCCCTGGACGTCGGCATAGCGGGGAAAATTCTTTTCGATTTTGGCCTGCTTCACCATGTGCCTTGAATATTCATCGTTCAGACGGCCTTCCCCTTTCCGGGATTCTTCTGCAACGGAAGCACCTTCCGACCAGCCCATGGTAATGAAAAGTCCGCCGGGATTTACACAGTCTCCAAGAACCTTCCCTACTCCGCGCCAGAATCCGTTTTTGATATTGAAGGAAACGGCATGGGTAAGCTCATGCCGGAAAGTGGAAAGAAAGTCGTCGGTAAAAAGAGCCATGTCTTCCACGGTGGAAGTATCGTAAAGAACAATGTGATTGTAATACTGGCTGGAATAGTAAGCGTTGAAACGTTCAGTTTTTGAGGAAAGCACAACGGGAAATCTTTCCCGGGGCTCAAAGCCAAGTTCCCCTGCTGTTTCGTAATAGATGCGGTCACAGTGGCGGGCAAGCAGAAAAGCACTGTCCCGGGAAGTTTCCGGAAAAATGATATCAAACCATTGGGTCTGGATTACAGAAAGTTTTCCTTCGCCCCACATAACACCGTCTTTTGCAAAGACAGAACTGCAAAGAGAAATGAAAAGAATCATAAAAAAAACTTTCAGTTCCGGACGGCACCTTTTTTTCATGCTTTTATTCTATAATCCACTTCCCTCTTTACACAATAGCGCTTCTTTATTTTAAAAATAGGGGATTTCATTGCTAATTTTGAAAATTTTATTCGACATATTCTCCAAACGGGGTTATTATATACTTAACTACAACGTTTTCGTAAATCAGCACAAATTTGCGGAAACAGAAAATTAAAAAAGAACATACAACCGACAGGAGGAAATGTATGAAAAAATTGATCGCAGCAGCACTGGCTGTGGCAACAGTATCATCACTTGCATTTGCAGCACCAAAAAACCTTAAAGGAAAGAAAGCAAACGCAGGTAAAGTATTCAATGTTTACGTATGGAAC
>JAZLIM010000095.1:0-15234 GCA_045617385.1 Treponema sp. | reverse complement strand
CACTCGATTTTAGTTTTGCTTTTTTGATTACAAACACTCTTCTTGGTGTAGGACTTGCCATGGATGCTTTTTCTGTTTCCATTGCAAATGCACTGAATGAACCGGATATGAGGAAAACAAAAGTTTTTGGTGTTGCCGGGACTTATGCTTTTTTCCAGTTTGCCATGCCTATGATCGGCTGGATCTGTGTTCACACAATCGCTGAAAAATTTACAGCCTTCCAGAAATTCATTCCGTGGATTGCACTTATTCTTCTTTTATATATCGGTGGAAAAATGATTATCGAATGTATCAGGGAAGGAAAAGAAGGGGAAGGTGAAGCGGGCAATGAAAGTGAAAATGCCGGAACAGTCCTCACTTTCGGAACTTTAATGATTCAGGGAATCGCTACTTCCATTGATGCTCTTTCTGTAGGTTTCACGATCGCTGAATACAACGCCCTTACAGCTCTTGTTGCAGGACTTATTATTGCCGTAGTAACTCTTGCTATCTGTCTTTGCGGTCTTCTTATCGGTAAGAAGGTTGGCGAAAAACTTTCAGGCAAAGCAGAAATCTTCGGCGGAATCATCCTTATTGGAATCGGTATCGAGATTTTCGTAAAGGGCGTGTTCTTTTAATTTCTCACTTCCAGTTATGTTTTTCCAAAAGCCTGATCTTGGTATCAGGCTTTTCTTCTTCATACATGATAATTTCGTTTCTGCCTTTATGAAGAAGCGGAGATGGAATATAAAGACTTGTCTGTGGCCCTATGTTCCAGTAGCGTCCAAGATTGAATCCGTTTACAAAAGCAACGCCTTTAGTCCATCCTGTGCAGTCAAGAAATGTGTCAGAGCATTCATCATCACTTGAAAGTTCCAGAATGAATTTGCTGAAGGTTGGACCTGAGGAAACGCCTAAAGAAAAATCAATTTTCGAAATCTGGTCTTCACATAAATCAAGACTGTAGATTTTATAATCCTTTACTTTCTTTCCGCAGTATTTTATCCAGCCGCCAGGCATAATTCCTTTCCGCTGTCTGTTCAGTTTAAGTCCGAAGTTTTCCCGTCCTATGTTTTCTACACAGACGGTGCCGTTTCCGTTTTCTGCAAAAACCGTAACTCTGTCCCGGGCGTTTTTATAAGTGATGTCTGTAAGTTTTGCGTCAGCTGAAACCGGGAATCTGTAAAGAATGTAACCGTAATCCTGTCCGATTTGTTCATCTTCCATGTTCAGAGGTTTTTCTGAAAGAACAGGGGAGGCGATCTTTTCAAGTGTATTCCAGAGGCTTACACTTTCTGAAACTTTTATTTCGCCGTACGCTTTACGTTTGATTTCAGTTGAAAGAGGAACTTCCGGAATATTGGTAAACTCGTTCGTGAATTCTTTTTCGTAATCACGAATGATTTTTTTGAAGGCTTCGTATTTTGGTGTAATTTGTCCGTCTTCTGTAAGGATGGCATCGTAATCGTAAGAGGTAATGTCAGCCTGTTTTGATTTGAGATTTTTTCCTGCAGTGAAGCCGAAGTTTGTTCCGCCTTCGAACATGTAAAAGTTCAGGTGACCAAGTCTTAATGCGTCAGCCAGGTCCTTTTTGTTCTGTTCAAGGTCTGATGTGTGATGTTCTTCACCCCAGGCGTCAAACCATCCGCACCAGAATTCCATGCAGACTAAGGGACGGTTTTTCACATATTTTTTCATTGTGTCAAACTGCTTTTCAACTTTTGATCCAAAGTTTCCGGTTGGCAGAGCTTCCTTTATGGAACCGCGCCCTATGCAGCCGCCCCACGGACCGTCTGATGTAACAAAAGGAACTGTAATGCCGTTTTCCCGCATCAGGCGGGAAAGGGTACGAAGATATTTTTTTGAAAGACCAAAGTAGCCGTATTCATTTTCAATCTGCATGAGAATGATTTTTCCGCCGTGACCAATCTGATGCGGAACAAGGCGTGGCATAAGCACTTTGTAATATTCTTCCACCTCTTTAATGAAGCCTTTGTAATTTGAGCGGACCTTCATTTTTTTGTCAGAAAGAAGCCAGGAAGGAAGTCCGCCCCATTCCCATTCTGCACAGATGTACGGGCTTGGACGGATGATGACATAAAGTCCAAGATTTTCTGCAAGTGTTATGAACTTTTCAAAGTCGTAGCGGCCTTCAAAAATGAATTCGCCTTTCTTAGGCTCATGAAAATTCCACGGGATGTAAGTTTCTACGGTGTTACATCCCATGTTTTTAAGTTTTTCAAGTCTGTCCTGCCAGTATTCCGGGAGGATTCTGAAGTAGTGGATACTTCCTGATATAAGTTTGAACGGTTTTCCGTCTAATAAAAAGTCAGAAGTGATAGTCAGCATATCATTTATTTTAGTGTCATTTCTTGAAAAAGCAATTGAAAAAGATTAAATTTTACTTATGCGTATTAAAAAATCATTACCATTTGTTTGTTGTATTCTGATTCTTGCGGCCCTTTTGGGATGTTATTTCTTTTTCAGCGGAAAAACTGAGCAGGTAGCTTTCGTTCATTTTATGGACAAGGTTAGCGAAGGGCAGGTAACTTCTGTTTCAATTTCTGACGACCGGATCTTATTTGAACTGGAAAATGGAATGAAATTCAGAACACAGAATCCGCTTTCTCCTGATCTTGCGGAACGCCTTCTTCTTGAAGGAATTGATGTGAAATATGAAAAAAACTGGGATGAAATCATCTCTCTCGTTTTTGATGTTGTTTTCTATTTAATTTTCTTTGGAATCATCTTTATTGCATTCAGAAAATTCATCAGTCCGAATACTTTCAAAGTAGTGCGCCACACAAAAGTTCATTTTTCCGATATTGCCGGTATGGATGACCTTAAGCGTCATATGATGCAGATTGCCGCATTGATGCGTAATCCTAAAGAAGCGGCAGAGCGTGGAATCCGTCTTCCAAAAGGAATTCTTCTTGAAGGAGCCCCTGGAAACGGAAAGACTCTTTTTGCCCGAGCTCTTGCAGAAGAAGCCGGTGTAAACTTCATTCCTGCAAAAGCTACTGATTTTGAAAGTATGTTCATGGCTATCGGTCCTATGAAGGTAAAGCTTCTTTTTAGAAAAGCACGCAAGGCTGCTCCATGTATTGTGTTTATTGATGAGTTTGACGGAATCGGAACCCGCAGAAATTATTCAGGCTCTGCTATAGAGACTGAAAATACCCGTATTGTTACTGCCATGCTGAATGAACTAGACGGTTTTGAACCTCACTCGGGCGTTCTGGTTCTTGCCGCTACAAACAGCCGCGAAGCTCTGGATGAAGCTCTTATCCGTCCGGGCCGTTTTGACGCAAAGTATACAGTTCCTTATCCGGACGAAAAGACAAGACTTCAGCTTATCCGTATGTATTCTACCGGAAAGACTTTTGGCGATTCTGCAAAGCCTGAAACTCTTTCGGGTAAATTTCGTGATTTCAGTGCTGCAAAAATAGAAAGCGTTCTTAACCGCGCCGCAATGATTGCAGGGCAGAAGAACGCTTCGGAAATTTCTATGGAAGACATCAACACGGCGATAGAGGAAATGTAAGCCCCCGCGGAGGCAGGTTGTTACGCCGATTGAAATGTAAGGGTAATGGCAGCTAACGCAACGCTCTAACGAGCTGTGGGGAAGTCTGTGTGTATAAGAATTAATTTTTTAGAATGGCGTATTGAGTAAGATTTTGTTCTGGCCATGATGATATCCTGCTGCAGTATGCCATTCAATTTTAAAGGGATGACGTTAGTCATCCCGAATCGGCGTGGCCCTTATACCTCCGCGGCGCAGCTTTATTTCACAAACCAGCTCATAGGTTTAAGTTCAAACTGGTTGCCGTCAATATTCAGCTTAACGTCTTTTTCAAGCGGATTGATTGCGACCAGGGTGTTGCCGCGCTTATAGCAAAGGGCTTCACCTTTTCCGCCTTTTGAAATCAGTTCAAAACCTGCAGTGTTCTGAAGGTCAGGATTTGAAAGGCGCATTTCGATAAGTTCCTTTACAAAGTGCCAGAGAGATTTCTTGTTTTTCATCTGGCTTTCAACATCAGGTCTTGATTTCTTTGTGTCCAGCGGAATGTAAAGTTCACTTTCAGGTGCGCTTGAAAAACCTGCGTTCAAAGTTTTGTCCCACTGCATCGGAGTTCTGGAACCGGTTCTTCCGTATCCGCCTTCAACGCTTTCCTGTGTATCGATATAGCGCATACCGATTTCGTCTCCGTAGTAAATGAAAGGAGCGCCAGGCATTGTTAAAAGGAAAACAAAAGCAAGCTTTGTCTGTTCTGTATCAAGATGATAAGAAATACGGTCCATGTCGTGGTTTCCGCTTGGAATACAGATAAGTCCGTGCTCGCCGGCCTTTTTACGGATATCAGCATAGTAAGCCCAGAATTCTGAAAGGTCGCCGTTTCCTGCAAAATATGGATTTACGCGGAACAGGTCCAGATAGTGTGAAGGACCGAAGTGGAGGAGGAAGTCCATGTCAAAGCCTGCACGAAGTGACTTGTCCGGTTCTCCCCATTCAGAAACTATGGCAGCTTCAGGGAAGTCCTTATCAAGACGTTTTCTGATTTCCTGCCAGAAGGTGATGATTCCCGTTGCATTTTCATCGTCATTCTTGATGAGGGAACTTGCCATATCAACGCGGAATCCGTCACAGCCCATGGAAAGCCAGAACTTCATGATGTCCCACATTGCTTCTTTTGTGGCACGGGCACCAGGATGGTTCATGGAAATCTGCCACGGCTTTTTCGGATCAGTCTTGAAAAATCCGTAATTCAAGGCGGGCTGGGTGGTGAAGAAGTTTGCGGCACAGTTTCCGCGTTCGCAGAAACCCGAAAGTTCTCCGCGCACATTTGTTACGCCCTCGGTACTGCTTTCCCAGGCACTTTCTGTCCAGATATAGCGGTAATGGTATTCGTTCGGTTTTTTCACGGAAGACTTCATGCTTTCCTGAAACCATTTGTGTTCAATTGCTGTGTGACCCGGAACCAGGTCCAGAAGAATGTGCATGCCGCGTTTATGAACTTCTGTAAAAAGACGGCGGGCGTCTTCGTTAGTTCCATAACGGGGTGCAATTCTGTAATAATCCGAAACATCGTAGCCTGCGTCATGGAAAGGACTTTCAAAACATGGGTTCATCCAGATTGCGTTGCATCCAAGTTCCTTAATGTAGTCTAGTTTTTCTATGATACCCTGAAGGTCTCCGATTCCGTCTCCGTTTGTGTCATTGAAGCTTTGAGGGTAGATTTCGTAAAATACAGCTGTTTTAAGCCATTCCTGCATAATAACTCCTGTGATTGAATGGTATTATTATAATGCTAAAAATGATTTTTTGAAGAATTGCTTAACTTAATTTTGTATTAGTGGTATACTAGTATATTAGATAAAGGGAGGTGTGAATGAAGCTCACACTTGAAGGAATCAATAACAGATCAGAATGGGAATCAAAAGGCTATTCACTGCCATCTTTTGATTTTGAAAAAGTAAATAAAAATACCCGTGAAAATCCTTTCTGGATTCACTTTGGAGCCGGAAACATTTTCCGCGCTTTCCAGGCAAATGTGGTGCAGAATCTTTTGAATAACGGAACACTTGACCGTGGTCTTGTTGTTGCAGAAGGGTATGATTACGAAATCATCGAAAAGATGTACCGCCCGCACGACAATATCGGAGCTCTTGTAACTCTTAAAGCTTCAGGCTCTGTAGAAAAAACAGTTGTAGGCTCAATTATGGAAAGTCTTACAGCTGACTCAAATAACGATGCAGACTGGAACCGCCTTAAGGCAATCTTTTGTAAAGATTCACTTCAGATGGTTTCATTTACAATCACCGAAAAAGGTTATGTTCTTCAGAACGCTCAAGGAGTTTATTCTCCATTTGTAGAAGAAGATATGAAAGCAGGGCCAGCAAAGCCACAGTCTTACATGGGAAAAGTTGTAGGACTTCTTTACGAACGTTTCGTAAACGGAGAAAAACCTGTAGCCATGGTCAGCATGGATAACTGCAGTCATAACGGTGACAAGCTTAAGGCTGCTGTTCTTGGTCTTGCAGAAGCATGGGAAAAGAACGGTGTCTGCAAACAAGGCTTCCTTGCATACTGTACAGATCCTTCAAAAGTAACTTTCCCCTGGAGCATGATCGATAAAATCACACCTCGTCCAGACGCTAATATCGAAAAGATTCTGAATGATGACGGAATTGAAGAACTTGCTCCTGTAATCACAAGCAAAAAAACTTACGTTGCTCCTTTTGTAAATGCAGAAGAATGCCAGTATCTGGTAATTGAAGACGCGTTCCCTAACGGAAAGCCTGCATTTGAAAAGGGCGGAATCATTTATACTCAGAGAGAAACTGTAGACAAAGTTGAAAAGATGAAAGTCTGCACCTGTCTGAATCCTCTTCACACAGCTCTTGCCGTTTCAGGATGTCTTCTTGGCTACACACTTATTTCAAAAGAAATGGCTGATGCTGACCTTAAAAAGATGGTTGAGATTCTTGGATATACAGAAGGACTTCCTGTTGTAGTTGACCCTGGAATTCTTTCGCCAAAACAGTTCATCGATGAAGTTGTAAATATCCGTATTCCAAATCCGTTTATGCCTGATACTCCTCAGCGCATTGCCTGTGATACTTCCCAGAAACTTTCAATCCGCTTCGGTGAAACAATCAAAGCTTACCAGAAAAACGGAATGGATCTGGGCTCCCTTAAAGTTATCCCGATGGTTTTTGCTCTGTGGATGCGTTATCTTATGGCAATCGATGATGAAGGAAAAGCATTTGAGCTTTCACCTGATCCACTTCTTCCTCAAGTTACTCCTGTAGTTGCAGGAATCAGACTTGGCGAAGCTTTTGATGTTCATGCAGTTTGTTCGAAGATCCTTTCCCGCGAAGATATTTTCGGTCAGGACCTTTACAAGACAAACATAGCAGGCAAAGTAGAAAAGATTTTTGCTGAATTATGTGCCGGAAAAGGAAGTGTACGGAAAATTATTCACGAAACTGTCGAGTCGTAGTAGAATAGAATCATCTTAATTTGAGGTGATTATATGAACTATGTCCTTTTTAACCCCCTTGCAAGCAATAACTCTGGAGAGAGCAAAGCTAAAGAATTTGTAGCAAAGGAAAAAATACAGAATGTTCAGTATAAGAATATTCTGAATACAGATGTAAGCTACTTCCTTCAGTTCCTGTATCCGGAAGACCAGGTTTTCGTTGTTGGCGGTGGTGGAACTGTTCTTAGACTTGCACAGAACCTTAAGGGAATGGACGTAGCCAATAATATTTTCTTTTCACCTTCAGGTGTTGGAAACGACTTCTTCAATGATGTTGCAAAACCGGGTGAAACATATACACGCATAAATGATTATATCAAGCGTGTTCATAAAGCTACTGTTGACGGGAAAGTTCATTACTTCCTTACCGATGTAGGGATGGGAATTGACGGATACGTTTGTGCAGTAGGTGAAAGACTTCTTAAGGAAGGAAAAGACTTTAACTACACAATGGCTGCAGTTAAAGGGCTTCTTGGAAAATATAAACCATGCGGATGTTCCATTATGGTTGATGACGGTGAAGAAGAGTATTTCGAAAATGTCTGGATGGCTTCTACACTGACAGGAAAAATGTATGGCGGGGGAATCAAGGTTGCTCCAACCTATGATCGTCTGAAGGCTGATTATCTTGAATGTCTTGTATACACAAGTCCTTCAGGACCTCAGGCTCTTTTGAATTTCCCGTCTATCATCAACGGAACACACGAAGGAAAACTCAAAGGATCGCATGTATTCCGAGGCAAGAAAATTGAAATTGTTTTCACTCAGCCTCGTGATGCACAGCTTGACGGTGATGTTATTCCGGCAGTCCGCAGATATATTGCAGAATTCTAATACTCAGACTGATTAATTAATTCAGTCTGCGGAGGAAATATGACAGGTTTTATGACAGAAGATTTTCTTCTGCAGACTGAAACATCACGGGAACTTTTCCATAAATACGCAGAGAAGATGCCCGTATTTGACTTCCACAATCATCTCTCAGCAAAAGAAATTTATGAAGATAAAAGTCTCGGAAACCTTGCAAACGCCTGGCTTGACGGTGACCATTACAAGTGGCGCCAGATGCGTTCTTACGGCGTTCCGGAAAATCTTGTAACAGGAAAAACAGACGATTTCAAACGCTTCATGGCTTATGTTTACACAATTCAAGGCGCCGTTGGGAATCCCCTTTACCACTGGACTCATCTTGAACTCCAGCGTTACTTCGGAATCACGGAACCTCTTACTCCCGAGAATGCAGAAGCAGTCTGGAATAAGTGCAACGAAAAACTTGCAAGTCCTGAATACTCGGTAAGAAATCTTCTCCGCATGCAGAATGTAAAGGTTCTCTGCACCACAGATGATCCTGCAGATTCTCTTGAATGGCATAAAAAAATCCGTGACGATAATTTTGAAATCAAGGTTCTTCCAAGTTTCCGTCCTGACGGCGCTATGGGAATTTCAAAAGCAACATTTTGTGAATATATCAAAAAGCTTTCTGAGGTTTCTGGAAGAAAAATCGAAACCTTTGCAGATCTTATTATGGCTCTTGAAACTCGTGCAGACTTCTTCAAGGAGATGGGAAGCCTTGTAAGCGATATGAGCCTTGAAACAGATTTCTTTGTTCCTGCAACTTACGAAGATGCTGATAAAATCTTCCGGAAGGCTCTGCGCGGAAAAGAACTTTCAAGCGATGAAGTAATCACTTATCAGAGTTATCTTCTGATACAGCTTGGTGTAATTTACAAGGAACGCGGTTTTGTTATGCAGCTTCATGTTGGAGCAATCCGTGATAACAATAAGGCTCTTCTTGCAAAAGCCGGAAACAATGTTGGAAACGATTCTCTTGCCGACTTTAATTACATTGCTCAGATTGGTGGACTTCTGGACGCAATCAATAATCTTTCAGGACTTCCAAAGACTGTTCTTTATAATCTGAATCCAAAAGACAATGAAGCCCTTGCACCAATGTGCGGAATCTTCTGGGAAAATGAAGACGCTGAAATCAGTCTTGAAGATCTTAAAAACGGAAAATCAAGCCGTGTTCAGTTCGGGCCTGCCTGGTGGTTCTGTGATCACAAAGACGGCATTGAAGAACAGCTTCGCGTTTATTCCCGTACAAATCTTCTTGGTGGTTTTATCGGAATGCTTACAGACAGCCGCAGTTTCCTTTCATTTCCGCGTCACGAATATTTCAGAAGAATCCTTTGTAATTTTATCGGGAATCTTGTTGAGAATGGGGAATACCCGTGGAATGAAAAACAGCTTGGAAAGATGGTAGAAGACATCTCATGGAACAATGCAGAAAAATTCTTCTGCTAGGAGATAAATATGGATATTTTTGAAGAAGTAGAAAAGATCAGAATTGTACCTGTTGTAGTACTTAATGATGCAGAAAAAGCGGTTCCTCTGGCAGAAGCATTGTGTAAAGGCGGGCTTCCATGCGCAGAAGTTACTTTCCGTACAGATGCTGCAGAAGAATCTATTAAAAGAATCGCAAAGGCTATACCTGACATGCTTGTAGGAGCTGGAACAGTTCTTTCTCCTGAACAGGCCGATCGTGCCATGGCAGCCGGTGCAAAATTCATTGTAAGCCCGGGGCTTAATACAAAAGTTGTAGAACACTGCCTTAAGAATAATTATCCGGTTTGCCCTGGAATCATGACACCAACAGAAATTGAACTTGCCATGAGCTTTGGGCTTGAACGTGTAAAGTTTTTTCCGGCAGAACAGGCAGGCGGTCTGAAAATGATCAAGGCCCTGGCTGCTCCTTACACAAAGCTTAAGTTTATGCCGACTGGCGGTCTTAACGCACAGAATATTAATGAATACCTTGCTTACGAAAAAATCTTTGCATGCGGCGGAAGCTGGATGTGTGCAGGAAAACTGGTAAACGAAAATAAATTTGATGAAATCGAAAAGCTGACAGCCGAAGCTGCAGCCCTTACTAAATAAACTTACTGGAGATTAAAAATGAAAGTTGTTACATTCGGTGAATTAATGCTGAGACTTGAACCTGCAGGTTACTACCGCTTCGTTCAGGTTGATACAATGACTTCTACATTCGGTGGTGGCGAAGCAAACGTTGCTGTAAGTCTTGCAAACTATGGACTGGACGCTTATTACGTTACAAAGCTTCCGAAACACGAAATCGGACAGAGTGCAGTAAACTCACTCCGCCGCTACGGTGTTCATACAGAATATATTGTCCGCGGCGGAGACCGTGTAGGTATTTATTACAACGAACGCGGAGCTTCACAGCGCGGATCAAAATGTATTTACGACCGTGCAGGTTCTTCAATCCAGACAGCAGATCCTTCTGACTTCAACTGGACTGAAATCATGAAGGATGCAAAATGGTTCCACATTACTGGTATTACTCCGGCTCTCGGACCAAACATGGTACAGGCCTGTATTGAAGGTGCCAAGGCTGCCAAAGCTGCAGGTGCTGTTGTTTCATGCGACCTGAATTACCGCGGAAAGCTCTGGACAAAGGAACAGGCCCGCGAAGCCATGACAGAGATCTGTAAATACGTTGATGTCTGTATTTCTAACGAAGATGATGCAAACGACGTATTCGGAATCAAAGCTGAAAATACAGATACCACAAAAGGTGAACTTTCAACAGAAGGTTACAAATCAGTTGCAAAACAGCTCAAGGACAAGTTTGGATTCCAGAAAGTTGCAATCACACTCCGTTCATCAATCAATGCAAACCGCAATGACTGGCAGGCACTTCTTTATGACGGAACTGATTTCTGTTTCTCTAAAAAATACGAAATGTACATCGTTGACCGTGTAGGCGGTGGCGACAGCTTTGGTGGCGGTCTCATTTACGCTCTTTTGAACGGTAAATCAACTCAGGAAGCCGTTGAGTTCGCAGTTGCAGCTTCATGTCTGAAGCACTCAATCGAAGGCGACTACAACATGGTAAGTGTTGATGAAGTTGAAAAACTTGCTGCCGGAAACGGATCTGGCCGTATTCAGAGATAGAAAAATCAGATGAAACTATAAGCCTGCAGGAGTGAAACTTTCAAATCCTGTGGGCGTTATTTTTTTGAAGGCAGCATCAACATAGCTGCCTTTTATTGTTAACACGCAGAAACTTTTTTCTGTTCCTCCGCGGGGAAGACTTATGGAACCCGGGCAGAATAAATGGATTCCCTCTGTGTATAAACTGCGGGGAATATGAGTATGTCCGTGGAGAATTATCTGGCACTGGTTTTCTTCTGCTGCACGCATAATGATTGACTGGTCATAATCGATTCCCTGGATGTGGCCGTGAGAGATGAAAATCTTTTTCCCTGCTGCTTCAAGAAACTGGAAAGGGGGAATTTTCAGATGAAAGGGAATGTCATGTGGATTCGGGAAAAGTTTCTGGGGTACCGGGTCGAATTCAGTAACAACTTCTGAAAGATCTCCGTTTCCGCGTACAAATGCAGCTACAGGAGGAACAAATCTTTCCGTCTCATCATTATTGAAATCCTTGTTCAAGACCGAAGCCAGATCGTAGGCACCGTCACCGCAGAAAATCAGGGCATCACAGGAAGGTCCAAATTCTTCAAGAATTTTTTTGAAAACTGCTTCCGCCCTGTGGGAATCTGAGATTACCAGAATACGTGCTTCCGATGCATTTGCAAGTTCTTCGATATCATCAGGAGCACCAAGAAGAAAATTGTTATTCTGTTTGAATACAGTCATTCGAATCCTCCCTGAAAATCAGTTTGTGGAAAGCATTCCTGTTATTCTATTACAAAGTGGTTGATCGAATATAATCCAGTTTCTGAATCTGAATAGCGTCTTATTGATCTTCCCGGAAGCATCTGTTTTGCATGAAGCCCCAGGTATTCATCTTTTGACGGAGCATTATCCATTTTCAGTATATAGTTTACTACAGAAGAAACAAGTTCAGCACCATCTGAAACAGTCTGCTGTTCTGATTCTGTAATCATGCTGGAGTCCATTTCTGCCTTCTGTAACTTGTCTATTACGATTGTGCTTGTATCTTCAATTCCAAGAGTATCGTCCTGAGGAAACAGGCTTATTACAGGAAAGGGGATTTCGCCCTGCCACTGGTCCTGAAGTTTTACAAGAGCTTTATGTGTGTTTTCAGGAGCCCCAAGAATTACAATCCCTGCAGTTTCCACTGAAGGTGTATCAAGAATATTGAAAAGGTCTGTTGAAACCGCTTTGTCTTTATGACGGAAACCGTCGGGGAAAACAACCGGAATTATGATTCCGCCGTCTTCTGAAAGCCCGTAATTTTTTGAAAGAAGGGTTGTTGTTTCTTCTATAAAAGACGGAATATTGTAGTTGTAACCAAAAATGACATAGATTTTTCTGTTTGTTGCATGCCAGAGCTGGTTTTCCGGATTATTAAGGTCTGTATCAGAGTCGGAAATTTCAAAAATTGAAGTATTTTCCTGTATATTTGTCTGTTTGTTTCGTTTGCTGCAGCCTGAAACTTGTATTAACAGGAGGACAGCCAGAATAGAAAAAAGTACTCTTTTCATAGGCAAAATCATAGTACATTTCCCCGTAATTGAAAAGAAGAGGGAAAATTTGCTAAAATGAATCATTATGAAAGAAATCGTGGCTATGCTTTTGTCACTTATCGGAAACCTGGGCTTCCTTATGTACGGAATGAAGCTCATGAGTGACGGCGTGCAGAAAAGTGCCGGAGAAAAACTTCAGCGCACTCTTGCAATGATGACAGGAAACC
This sequence comes from Treponema sp., assembly GCA_045617385.1. Classification (GTDB taxonomy): domain Bacteria; phylum Spirochaetota; class Spirochaetia; order Treponematales; family Treponemataceae; genus Treponema_D. Next base: position 2,508 of record JAZLIM010000095.1, on the reverse strand, counting down.
GTTTTGTCGGTCTCCTTACGGGAATGGTCATAACCATGATTATTCAGTCTTCCGGTGCAACAACTGTAATGGTTGTTACCTTCGTAAACGCCGGGCTCCTTACCCTTACACAGTCTGTCGGTGTGATTTTTGGTGCCAATATCGGTACAACAATTACTGCCTGGATTGTTTCCATCTTCGGGTTCAATTTCAAGATTTCAGCTTTTGCTATTCCTATTCTTGGTTTCGGATACTTTTTTTCAATCGTAAAAAAAGGGAAGTATAAGAACATTGCTGAAGCTGTAATGGGATTTGCCCTGCTGTTCATCGGATTAAGCGGGCTTTCTGATCTCTTTACTGACCCTGCAAAATTCATGTGGCTTGGTCCTATTCAGAGCTGGGGAATCGGTTCAATTCTCCTCGGCTTTGTGATCGGTACTTTCTTTACAGCGCTTCTTCATTCTTCATCAGCATTCAGTGCAATTGTAATTGCGCTTGCATATAACGGAATCGTACACTGGGAATTTGCTGCAGCCCTTACACTTGGTAGCAATATCGGTTCAACAATCGATGCAGTCCTTGCTGCAGCCGGTACAAGTCAGGATGCAAAACGTGCCGCTTTAATCCACGTATTCTTCAACGTGTTCGGTACTTTCATTGTCCTGCTCTGTTTCAAACCTTTCCTGGCTCTTGTTACAGCCTGTACACCTGGAGGAGAAAGCGGAAATATTGCAATCCGCATTTCAATGCTTCATACAGTATTCAAAGCTCTTTCGGCTGTTATATTCCTTCCTCTGGTTGGACCTCTTGTCCGCCTTTCTCAGCTTTGTATCAAAGACAAAGAAGAATCAAAAGACGGAAGATACATTCTCGATTTCCACGATACACTCGGAAAAGAAAGTCTTACTGCTTATATCATTACTGCAGAAAAAGCTATTGCAGATATGACCGATGTTGTAACTGAAATGTTCGACCGTATCCAGGTTGGTGTAAAACACCGTAACAAGGACTTTGTTGACGAACACATCGAAATCATGAAGCAGGAAGAAGATTACTGTGACCAGATGCACGAACAGATTGTTAAGTATCTTGTTAACTGTGAAAGACTTCCGGTAACAGCAAAGCAGGTGAATAATCTTTCTGTCATGACTCAGATTGTTGATGAACTTGAAAACATGAGCGACAACTGTTTTACAACTTCAATGCTGCTTGCAAAATCAGTTGAAAAGAAAATGAAGTACCAGCAGGAAGATATGGATCAGGTAATTCCTTATGTTGAACTTGCCCGTCAGTTCCTGCAGTTTATCCGTATCAATATCAACAAGCACCTTGATGCCGATAAGCTTGCCATGGCAACTGAGCTTGAAAACTCCATTGACCAGTGGCGCAAGGATCTTAAGAAAGTTGCAAGAAAACGTCTTGAGTCCGGTGCCGATGTAAAAGCCGAACTTGTATTCCTTGATATCATCCGCCAGATTGAAAAAATTGGCGACAACTGTTTCAATATTTCAGAACTTCTTACACAGACGGTTTAATGGACAATTGACAATGGACAATGGACAATTGACAATGGACAATGGACAATTGACAATGGACAATTGACAATTGTCAATTGTCAATTGTCTGGTCATCGAAAGCGGTTTCTACAGAGAGTCTGCTTTTTTTTTTACAAAAAAAATCCACCGGAAAATTTTTGATGTGTTCCAGTGGATTCGTTATATAATTTAGAATTTTCAATTTTCAATTATCAATTATCAATTATCAATTCTAAATTGTGAATTATAAATTATCTTAGCAATTTCCGATGTAGTACTTTTTCTTACCGCGGCGGATGATTACGATTTCACCACCGATGGCATTTTCTTTACCGATAACTTTGTTTTCATCAGTTTCAACAACACCGTTTACTGTGATGGCGTTTGCTTTAAGGAATTCGCGGGCTTCGCGGCGGCTTGAAGCAATCTTGTTGTTTACAAGTACGTCGATGAGTGGGGCTGATTCTTTAAGTTCAAAACTTGGAACTGATTTCATTCCAGTCTTGATGTCTGCAACTGAAAGTCCTGAGAAATCACCCTGGAAAAGTTTTACAGAAACGTTTACTGCATTGTCAGCTTCGTCTTTTCCGTGAAGGTCTTTTACAACTTCCCATGCAAGTGTTTTCTGAGCAACACGAGTTTCAGGATGTTCTTTCTGTTCAGCCATAACCTTTTCAATTTCATCTTTAGAAAGGAATGTGAATACTTTCAGGTATTCTTCAACTTTACCGTCATCTGTGTTGATAAGGTACTGGTAGATTTCATAAGGACTTGTTTTGTCTTTATCGAGCCACAGAGCGTTTCCTTCAGACTTACCGAATTTCTTTCCTGTAGAGTCAAGGATAAGCGGCATTGTGAATGCGTATGCTGTTTTATCAAGCTTTTTGCGGATAAGGTCTACACCAGTTGTAATGTTTCCCCACTGGTCTGAACCTGCAACCTGCATGATACAGTTCTTTGCTTCGAACAGGTGAAGGAAGTCGTATCCCTGAAG
>JAZLIM010000094.1:0-2434 GCA_045617385.1 Treponema sp. | reverse complement strand
AAGGGGCTGTCCCAAAAGTATGGGACGGCCCAACTTATTTTAAAGACAAACGAATTTCTCTGTGATAAAATTTAAATATGAGCAGAGGCGTAAGTAACAAAATCACATACAAACCATACAGCCAGAACGAACAGTGGCTTTTACCACCGAGCCTTGATGAACTGGTGCCGGAAAATCATTTTGCAAGAATCGTAAGCAAGACAGTAGACGAACTGAGGATTGAAGAAGTGTTTGCAAAAGGCACAAAAGGTGGCGGCGCAAGCAGGTACAATCCGGTCATGCTTTTGAAAGTATTAATCTACTGCTACATGACGGGAACATACTCATCAAGAATGATAGCCAAACAGTGCCGTGAAAACGTGAACGTGATGTGGCTCACAGGATTCCAGAAACCGGACTTCAGGACAATCAACAAATTCCGTGGAGAAAAGCTTAAGGACTCAATCGAAGAAATATTCATCTCGACAGTAAAACTCCTGAACAGAAAAGGATACGTCAGCCTTGAGAAATATTTCGTGGACGGAACAAAAATAGAAAGCGCCGCAAACAAATACACTTTTGTGTGGAAGAAGGCGGTTGAGAAGAACGAGAAGAAGCTTGATGAAAAGCTGAAAGTGTTCCTGAAGGATGTTGAGGAAATCACCCACAGGGAAAATGAAGTCTACGGAGACAAGGATCTTGCTGAACTTGGAGAAGACATCACAGTCACCAGCGAAGAAATAAAGGAAGCCGCAGCAAAAATCAACGAGCGTCTTGCCGAAATAAATGACCTTGATGATGAAGAGTCAAAAGACGTAAAAAAAAACTGAAAAAAGCAAAACGCCAGATTGACAAGGACTATCTTCCAAGAAAAGAAAAGTACGAAAAGGCAAACGCAACATTCGACGGCAGGAACAGCTACTCAAAGACAGATGAAGACGCAACTTTCATGCGCATGAAGGAAGACCACATGCTCAACGGACAGCTGAAGCCGGGCTACAACATACAGGTCGGAACAGAGAACAATTTTGTAATCGGTTATGACGTCTTTCCAAATCCTACGGACACAAGAACATTCATACCTCACCTTGAAAATGTGATGGAAAGGTTGGACTGCAAATTCAAGACTGTAATTGCAGATGCAGGTTATGGAAGCGAGGAGAACTATGACTATCTTGAAGAAAAAGAAATAACAGGTGCCATCAAGTATTCAACTTACGAAAAAGAAATAAAGAAAGGATTCAAACGAAAGACATTCAATCCTGAAAACTGGAAATACGATTCAGAGCAGAAGGAATACACCTGCCCATGCGGAAATCCCGTTCCCTATAAAAAGACGGTAACAAAGAAAAATCATTCCGGTTATGAACAGGTTTTAGATGTCTACCAGTGTGATAACTGCGAAGGATGTCCGTTTAGAGAATCGTGTACAAAGTCTGAGTACGGGCGAATGATTCAGCGAAATGAAAATTGGATTTCCCAGAAAACAAAGGTAAAGGAACTTCTTGCAACAGATGAATATAAAGCTCTCATGAAAAAACGCTCGACAGAGTGTGAGACTGTCTTCGGCCAGACAAAGGGGAACCTGAAATTCAGAAGGTTTCATTTACGCGGTAAGGAAAAAGTCGGAATTGAATGGGGATTATTGATGCTTGGGTACGATTTTAAGCAGATTGCAAGGCTGCTGAGAGCCTGAAAGAAAAAAACTACACCTTCAAAAAACAAAAATAAAAAAATTACAAAAAATGGGCTGCCCTTTTTGAAGTTTTAATAACTTCTAGGACAGCCCCTTTTTTATGCAATGACTTCAATTACTTTGCGTTGCTTGTATCATAGGTTGTAACCAATGAAAGATCTGAAAGAGTAAGGAGCACGCTTTCGTTTCTATCTGTCGTTACAACTAAACCGCTTCCAGTAACTGTGATTGCAGTTGCAGGATTAACTGAAATAGAACTCTTCTGCTTGAGAGTAACAGACTTATCGTAGTTGGCAATATAGTACTTTCCGTTGTCTTCAATTACGCAGTAATAGTTACTTCCATTAGTTACAAGAACAGAGTCTTTTGAAAGAGCTTCGTCACTTTCCTTCTGCATTTCCATTGTGAAAGCATCAATGAGGCAGAGCTTAACTGCGCCCTTGCCAGCATTTTCTCCGCAAACTGCCATGTAGAAAAGGGCAGCATCAGAACTCTTTGCAGGCATTATGGCATTTGTAACTGTATCAATGATTGGGTCGCGAACTTCAAGAACTGTTCTTCCGCGAATAACCTTAACAGGAGATTCACGAACAACTTCACCAGTCTTGGCATTGATCTTTACGAGAGTACTCAACTTTTCGTCCGAATCAAGAACCTTAAGGCCAAGGACAGTTCCATCCTTTGCATTCTGGAGTTCATCCTTAAGGAGTTCACTCTGGTCCTTTGCAATTTCCTGGCGTTCGTTCTGTGCTTCATCCT
>JAZLIM010000093.1:0-13962 GCA_045617385.1 Treponema sp. | reverse complement strand
GTATCCGTTTCCGAGGTTGTATGTTGGCTGGAGGTAAACACCCATAGAGTTAGCTGTTTTGTCTCCTGAGAAGTCGCTTGTGAATGTTACACCAGCTGTGATTCCGAAGTCACCAGCGTTGAACTGTGGAACAGCTGTAACTGTAAATTTCTTTGTTGTATCATATTTGATACCCATGTCGAGGTAAAGGTTTTCAACAGATGTAAGAGCGAAAGCTGCTTCCATTACACCGTCATCACCTTTTCCAACCCACTGTGCACGAGCAAGACCGATACCATCGAGGTTAGCAGCGATACCGTACTGTCCGTTCTTGTACATATCTTCAGCTTTGATGAGGTTTGCATCGAGACCTTTGCTGTATACAGCAGCGAAAACTGTTACTGGTTCAAAGTTAATTTTTACTTCAGCATATTTTCTGTCTGCAGAACCACCATCTTCGTTGATACGTGTGAATACTGAGTCACCATCAGCGAGAGCCCACATTCCCCAGTCTGTGTTCTTTCCACGGAGCTGGAAGTTTGGTCCCTTTCCACGGTATGAATCATCGTGTGAGTCCCCACCAGCAATTGTCAGTGTAAGGAAATCGAATGGAGTTGCTGTTACTGAGTAAGCATCAATTTTTGATGCACCACCAGCTACATGAATAGAAGCTTTAATATCATCAGCTCCACCAGAAAGAGACATTCCAACAGCTGGAGTGTTGCTCCAAGATACTTCAGCAGGGTTTGCGTTGATTACAGCATCAGCTGAATCTACTTTTGTCATCCATACAGGAACGAAATATGCGCGTCCCCATCCACCGATTGATGCTTCTGCGAAAGCAGCTGAAGCCAGCATAGCTGTTGCTGCGATAGCCATTATGATTTTTTTCATTTGAAAAAATCCTCGGATTTTTCTGAATATTTATTCCATATAAATGCATTGTTAATTTGAAAAATGTGTGGTTTTGATTTAAAATAATGAAACCCAAAGAAGATTGGATTGTTGTATATATATACAACGAAAAATAAAAAAGGAACTGTTAAATGAAACTTAAAACTTTTGCAAAAATCTTTTCCGTAATGATTCTGGCTGTAGTAGGGCTTTCTTCATGCGGTACAACAAAACATTATTTTATTGATCATGAACCTGTAGAACTTGGTAAAACAACAATCGGGGTTCACGATTTCCTTGGAACAAAAATCAAACCTGCAGAGGCCACCATTTTCTATTACCCAAGAACAAATCAGATTTGTCTTCTCTATAATCATTCCCTCAATAAATACTGGAATTTCTTTAATTATGACAAGGATTTTACAAAGCTTTACAAGGCTCTTGAAACATATAAAGAAAGCAAACCTGAAGAAGATCTGAAACCAAAACAGGCTAAGAAGTATTACGGTGAAATTACCGGTCAGTTTGAAAAGGGTGCAATGCTTTCGGCTTCTATGAGAAGCTTCCCGAAAACTAAACTCGGATACAAAAAAGCTGCTACTAAAACATATTTTCAGATTCTTTTTGAACCTGCAGAAGATACAATGAAGATTGATGATAATGTAGACCGTGGTTCAACAGAAATGGCAATCCTTCTTTCCGACAGTGCAATTGATGATATTCTTGAATTCTGTGCTCCTGAGGCAATCCAGCTGCTTTGGGCAGATCTTCCGGCTGCAGCCGCTTCTTACGACGAAAAATACAATTACTAGTTTCAAAAAACTTTAACGCATAACCCCTTGAAGGGCAGTGGAACCACGCCTTTTAAGGGGATTTTTTTTATCTTTCTGAAAAAAATATTTAAAACTTTTTTGTAAAGATTCAATATTAAAGTGCCGATAATATAAATGGTAAAATGTAGACTAAATTCTTTGAGGAGAATAATTTGAAAAAGTCAGAATTTAAATCATTTTTGAAGACTGTTCCTAAAGCAGAACTCCATATTCACATTGAAGCAGTAATTACTCTTTCTTCTGTAAAGAAGCTTTATCAGAAAAGATTCGGAAAAGAAATGACAAAAGAAGAGCAGACAGCTCTTTTTACATACAATGATCTTAACGGATTTATTCAGGCCTTCCTTAAGGTTCAGGACCTGTTTACATCTGTAGAAGATTTCCGTCTTGTATTTGACGACCTTGGAAAGTACCTTGTAAAGAACGGTGTAACATACTGTGAAGCTTTCTTTGCTCCTACTGCTTTCCTTAAAAAAGGATTCAAATACGATGAAATGGTTTCTGTATTCCACGAAAAAATCGTAGAAATCAAAGAAAAACACGGAATCGTAATAAAGCTCATGGAAGACGTTTCACGTACTTTCGGATGCGAAAACGCCATCAACAATTACAATCTGCAGAAACAGTATCCTTGTGAAGACGTTATCGGAATCGGACTTGGCGGAGCAGAATCAAAAGGCCCTGCAAAGGATTATGCTCCGGTTTACGAAATGGCACTTAAAGACGGGAAGCATGCTGTAATTCACGCCGGGGAAGATGTTGGCCCTGAAAGCATCTGGGATGCAATCAACTTCTGCCATGCAGAAAGAATCGGACACGGCCTTACAGCAATTCAGGATGAAGAACTGATGAAGGAACTTAAGAAATCAAAGCTTCCTGTAGAAATCTGTATTACTTCAAATACATTCACAAAGAAAATCGTTACAAAAGCAAAAGATCACCCTGTGAAGAAATATTTCGACAAGGGAATTATTGTAACAATCAATACAGATGATCCTGTTTTCTTCAAGACAACAATGCTTGATGAACTCTGGCTCTGTTACCATGACCTTGGCTTTACAATGGATGAAATCAAGAAGCTTCTTGAATACAGCTTCAAGGCATCATTCCTTTCAGACAAAGATAAACGTGCCTGGTGCAAGAAAATCGGCGAAAGCTGGACAATCTAGTCTGACCCGAGCCTTTTAATGGAAAAGCCTTCTGAAAAATCAGAAGGCTTTTTTTTATTTCGTGTTTCTTAATACGTCTACTGTATGGCTTCCCGAACCTATAAGGTCAGGTCGTTCTGAAACGGCCAGAACGTATTTTTTGAAGGCCTCAAAGGTTTCTTCATTCATGGCGTTTAGTTCACGCCTCATGTAATCGGAAGGGCCATCTGGAGAAAAAATAGTAAGGCGTTCAAGGCCGGCCTTTTCATTCAGACGGTTGATGTCTTCGATTCTTACGTAATCGTAAAGTTCGTCGGAAGACGGCTGGATATGGAATGACTCGCTGAGCCCGTTTTTTGCCAGGATTTCCGGAAGCCGGTTTTCTGCCATGCAGTAGGTAAGGACGGAATATTCGTTCATTGTGTAAGCAAGCATGATGATTCCGTTTTTCTTTGTAACGCGTTTTGCTTCAGAAATGGCCTTCAGTTTTTCGTCATCGCCTATAAGGTGGTAGCAGGGCCCGAACATGATTGTAAGGTCAAAAGTGTTGTCATCAAGAAAATGAATATCCTTTGCGTTTCCACCCCATGTCTTTACAGCCGTATGTTTTGCACGTAAAACTTCAAGATTCCGTTTTACAAGTTCAACGGCAGTTACATCGTAGCCTTCGGAACATAATTGAACTGAATAACGGCCGGTACCTGCTCCCAGGTCAAGAATCTTTGTTTCTGAAGGAGACTTGTCTTTTGGAAGATAGTCGTGGATGAATTTCAGGGAAGTCTGGAATTCAACCTGGCCGTGGCGTGTTGTAAGGCGGTGCTCTTCGTTGAACTTATTGTAGTACTTTTCTATGTCAGCCATCAGACCATTGTTCCCTTGAATGTATTTCCGTTCAATGCATCGATTCTGACGGTAACAAATGTTCCGATAAGTTTTTTGTCGGCTTTAAAGGCAACGCGTTCATCCTGTGCAGTTTTTCCAAGAAGTTCGTCACTTGAGTCGCGGCTTACGCTTTCGCAAAGAACCTTTACTGTCTGGCCTACGCGTTTTGCCATTTCTTCTGTGGTGATCTGAAGCTGAAGGTCAATTACACGCTGGAGTCGTTCCTTTTTTACTTCAACCGGAATCTGATCCGGATATGAAGCGGCAGGAGTTCCATCGCGCAGATTATAATAGTACATAAATGAGTTTTCGTAGCGCACTTCCTTCATAAGGTTCAGTGTATCTTCCACGTCCTGTTCTGTTTCTCCAGGGAATCCCATCATAAGGTCTGTTGTAAGGGAAACGTCAGGAATGGCTTTACGGATTCGTTTAATCAGTTCTATGTAATGTTCACGGGTATAGCGGCGGTTCATTCTTTCAAGAACTTTTGTTGAACCGTGCTGAACCGGAAGGTGAATATGGTGGCACAGAGTTTCTTCCTGTGCGATTACGTTTATTACTTCATCTGAAAGGTCTTTCGGGTGAGAGGAAACAAAGCGAACCCATCCGATAGAAGAGTTTGTTTCTTTAAGTCTGTCCGCAATTTTCTTAAGAAGAGAAGCAAAGTTTACACCGTCACAGTTGTATGAGTTTACGTTCTGTCCGAGCAGTGTGACTTCGCGAACACCGTATGAAGAAAGTACGTCGATCTCCTTAAGGATTTCTTCGGTTGAACGGGAAAGTTCACGGCCTCGAACGTATGGAACGATACAGTATGTACAGAAATTATTGCAGCCGTGCATGATCGGAACAAAAGCAGAAAAGGCTCCGGGTTCGTAGGAAAGGGGAGCGAACTGATATTTTTCTGAATCGTCAGGCTGGGAAATATCTGTTTTGTTTTCAACTGCATCAATGATTTCGCCGAAGTGTTTCTTTGCGTATGTTCCTACAACGTAATCAATGCACGGATAGTCTTTTTTAAGGGAATCCAGAAGGCGTTCGGCCATACAGCCGGTAACAATAAGAGTAAGAGGTTTCGGGCCGTCTTTTACGTATTCTGCAGCTTTTTCAAGAGTACGGGCTTTGGCACCTTCGCGGCATTCGCGTACAGCTTTAAGGCCTGAAAACCAGCCAAGGCGGCCTAAAATGCGGTTTTCAGCAGTCTGGCGTACAGAACAGGTGTTGATTATGACTATGTCTGCAACCTGAGGATCTTCTGCTTTCTGCCATCCGCGGGCAATAAATAACTGTTCAATAGAAGCTGATTCAGCAATGTTCATCTGACAGCCGTATGTTTCGAAAAAGTAAGTCATTGTGTATTCCGTAAGAAAAAATTATTTACCGGCCGGTAAGTCAATCGGTTCCAGCTCAGAAAGATAGTATAGCGTTTGTTTCAAATTTTTTCTTGTGTTTTTGAGAGAATCTCTGAAGCTCAGGTTATCGCGGCCTTTAAGGGAATTAATATTCTGAAGAGTTCCGTGGAATCCGTCTTTTACTTCGTCAAAGATTCCTTTGAATATTGTTTCAAGGATTCGGATAGAGTTACAGAATGTAATTGCGGAAGCTTTGATTTCAGTTTCTATGTCCTTGATAAGGCTTTCAATTCTGTTCTGTGCCTGGAACGTACGGGATGTAGAACTTGCAGCTTCCTCAAAAACGTTTCCGATGTCGCCTTTGAAGTCTATGCGCGTAACAAGGTTTGTGATTGTATCTGCTGCTTTTGAAAGCTGGTCAAAGGCTTCCGAAAATTCTGTGCGGTTTTCGCTTTTAATGAAGATTCCTTCCATCATTACAGTATTCAGAATGTCATGATCAGCAGGGTAGAGTTCGCGGCAATACCATGCAAGATATCCGCTGGTAAGTTCCGGCCCGAAAGAAATTCCGCCCCAGAGTTCGGCCCATGGGCGAACAGGGAATTCCGGGAAGTCGTTAAGGCCGAAGTCCTGCAGAAGGGCATCGGAAAGAAGTTTCTTTTTCTGCTCACGGAGATAATCGGTCCAGCGTATTTCTATTACTTTACGCCACTGGTTACGGAATTTTACGAACCAGTCTTCGCCGCCACCGGAAGTTTCAGGCAGCCAGTTGTAGTCCTGGAAAATAATGCGTCCTGTTGTTGTAATCGGGATTACAGAAAGGAACATCTTTATATGATTCAGGTGTGTGGTTGCTGTTGCCATGAATTTCTTTACGGAATCTTCAATGTCGCTTGTCATGTAATTCCCGGTGAGATTTTTTTTCTGGGAAAACAGGAATACCGATTCCATTACTTCATTTGGAACAGAAATGCCGCTGTCAAAGACTGAAGCAAAAGAAGCAAAATCAACGCGGGCATTCATGTAAGGACAGGTAAAAACACCGTCTCTGATATCAGTGAACTGGGAAATGAAGTGAATGAAGGGGAGATTTACGAATTTCGAGAGCCACTGAACGCTTTTTACGGCACTGTACATGGTTCCGCGGACTGTTGTAGACATATTCTTCAGGACTTCATCCAGGTTTCTAAGGAGTTCTGTACGGGTTTCGTTGTCGGGTTCCTTGTTTGGAGGCAGGTTATAAGGGTCTGCCCGGGAATTAATCTGGTCTGAAAGGGAAGAGACAACAAAAGAACTCAGGAATACGTAGAATCCGCCTTCATCTTCCTGAATTTTGTAAAGGTAAGGCTTGAAAAAATCTGCTGCCTGTTTGAGAGTAGAAAGTCTTTCGTAGAAAAGGCTGTCCAGAACCTGGGCCTGCGGGTTTATTACACCCGGATGTTCGCGGTTTATTTTCTTTGCGAGATTCAGGAGAACATCATCATTGTAGATTTTTTCGGCCGGAGTCTTTGAAAAAAGAGAGCGGAACCAGATTACAAGTCTGTAAAAAAAAGATTCATTGGCAAGACGCAGTTTCAGGTCGCCGGAGAATTTATCGATTTTTTTTGTGTCCGCATAAATTTCCACACCTTCAGTACTGTTTTTGTTCAGGCGGGAAAGCATAGCGTTTCTTTCTTCGGAACTAAGACCTGCTACAAGCCGGTCAAAAGAGTTCTTTTTTAGACTTTCATCCATACCCTAATATGATAAGTGATATTTTATGTTCCGACAAGTTTAATAATATGGAGAAATTTGTATATTTGGGTTGTAGAATCTCCATATTTGCTATAAAATTAAGTAAGCATAAAAATGTAAAAAGTATGCTTATACAAGAAAACCCGGAGTAAAAAATGAAAGTATTGATCTACATCATTCTCCCTGTTGGTGGTCTTGTTCTTGGATGGATTATTCGCTGGCTGTATGCCAGATTTCAACTTACTGCGTCAGAACAGAAAGCAAAGCGCCTTACACAGGACGCTATCAAAGAGGCTGAAGCACAGAAAAAAGAAATTTTGCTTAATGCAAAAGATGAGCTCATTCGCGAACGTAACCAGCAGGAACGTGAAAACCGTGAACGCCGCGCTGAAGTACAGCGTTACGAAGCCCGTATAAACAAGAAGGAAGAACTTCTTGATCAGCGTGCAGCCGAATTCGACAAAAAAGACAAGGAAATCTCTACAAAAGAGTCAGAACTGGCAAAAAAAGAAGAACTGCTTGCTCAGCAGGAAGTTCTTTACAGAACAGAACTGGAACGTATTTCAGGTCTGTCACAGGCAGAAGCAAAAGAACTGATCATCAAGAATCTTGAAAATGAAGCAAGACACGATGCTCAGGTGCTTATCAACAAAATCGAGCAGGAAGCACAGCTTACTGCCGAAAAGAAAGCAAAAGACGTTCTTATTACAACAATTCAGAGAATCGCACCGGAAACAACAAGCGATATTACTGTTGCTACAGTTTCTCTTCCTAGCGATGAAATGAAAGGCCGCATCATCGGTCGTGAAGGACGTAATATCCGCACTCTGGAAACACTTACAGGTGTTGATATCATCATTGATGATACTCCGGAAGCGGTTGTTATTTCATGTTTTGATCCTGTACGTAAGGAAATTGCAAAGGTTTCTCTTGAACGCCTGATTTCAGACGGTCGTATTCATCCTACACGCATCGAAGAAATCGTACAGAAGGTTACACACGAAATTCAGAACAAGATTTACGAAGAAGGTGAAAAAGCTCTCTTTGATCTTGGTATCCACAATATGAGTACAGAAGGGGTAAGAGCTCTTGGCCGTCTGTACTTCCGTACAAGCTACGGACAGAACGTTCTTACACACTCAAAAGAAGTTGCTATGGCAGCTTCGATGATTGCAGCTGAAATCGGCGTAAACAGAGAACTGGCAAAACGTGCTGCTATTCTTCACGATATCGGTAAGGGTGCAGAAAACGATTCAGACCAGAACCACGCAGAAGTTGGTGCAGAAATGGCCCGCAAGATGGGTGAAGATGCCCGCGTAGTAAATGCTATTGCTGCTCACCATAACGATGTTGAAGCAACAACAATCGAAGCGATTATCGTTCAGATTGCTGATGCAATTTCAGCGGCACGCCCTGGTGCACGCCGTGAAACAATCGACAATTACGTTAAGCGTCTTGAAAACCTTGAAGCGATTGCCGAAAAGTTCCCTGGCGTTGAAAAGGCGTATGCCATCCAGGCGGGTAGAGAGCTGCGTATTCTGGTAAATAACGAAAAGGTTCCTGACAGTGAAGTTAAGGAACTGGCCCGAACAATTGCAAAACAGATTGAAACTGATCTGCAGTATCCGGGACGAATCCGACTGACTATGATCCGTGAGACACGAATTGTAGAATACGCAAGGTAATCCAGAAAAGCTCTCACGGATGTGGGGGCTTTTTTTTGTTTGTAAATTGGTCCCTGAGCTTGCGGTCCCTGAGCTTGTCGAAGGGTCGAAGGGGCCATTGGGTTAAATAAGAAAATACAATGAACCGGGTAATCCGGAATAAATACACAAGGTATACAGGAAATTAAAATGGAAGAAATACTGAATTTACTGAAACAGAATGCCAGACTTTCTGCAGAAGACATTTCTGCAATGACAAAGAAATCTGTAGATGAAGTAAAGGCAATCATCAAGGAACTTGAAAGTAACGGAACAATCCTTAAGTACGTTACAGTTGTTAATCCTGAAAAATCAGGTTCTGACAGAAAAGTTTGTGCCGAAATTGAACTTCAGGTAACTCCGGAACGTGAAAGAGGATTCGATGCAGTTGTAGACCGCATCTATCGTTTCCCTCAGGTTCGTTCCCTTTACCTTATGAGCGGCGCCAACTACGACCTTAAAGTGGTGATTGAAGGGGAAACTTTCCAGAGTATCTGTGACTTTGTGGCCAGAAAACTGGCGACCCTGCAGGGTGTTCGCGGAACTGCTACCCATTTTATTATGAATACCTACAAGGAAAACGATATTGTTTATATCGAAGAAGACAAAGACCGCCGCGAAGGGGCTATGGCTTAAACCACAACTTATAGAACGGAAATAAAATAAATGAATACACGTGAAGACAGATTAAGTACAAGTATGCAGAATATTCCGCCAAGCGGAATCAGAAAGTTTTTTGAAATGCTCATCGGGCATGATGATGTAATCAGCCTTTCAGTTGGTGAACCGGATTTTCCAACTCCATGGTGCATGAGAGAAGAAGCTTTCTATCACATTGAAAAAGGTCATACTTCATATACATCAAACTGGGGGCTTATTGAGCTGCGCCAGGAAATCGCAAAATATATGAGCCGTTACGGAATGGATTATAATCCTGAAAATGAAGTGCTTATTACTGTAGGTGCTTCTGAAGGTGTTGATGCAGTTCTCCGTGCGGTGCTGAATCCTGATGATGAAATTCTTGTATGTCAGCCTTGCTACGTAAACTACACACCTCTTGCTGAACTTTGCCATGCAAAGGTTGTAACTGTTGATACAAGCGTGAACGGATTCTATCCAACTGCAGAACAGATTGAAAGCCTTATTACTCCAAAAACAAAAGCTCTCATGATCTGTTCTCCAAACAATCCTACAGGAACAATGATTCCTGGCGAAGAACTTGAAAAAATCGCAGAGGTTGTAAAGAAACATCAAATCTGGGTAATCAGTGATGAAATTTACTGTGAACTTGCTTACGACGGAGCAGAACATGTTTCTATCGGAAGTTTCCCTGGAATGAAAGATTACACAATCATCCTGAACGGTTTCTCAAAATCATTTGCAATGACAGGATGGCGTATCGGTTATATTGCAGCACCTGCTGAAATTCTTGCTCAGATTGTAAAACTTCATGGATACAATACTATCTGTGCTCCAATTTTCAGCCAGTATGCAGCTACTGAAGGCCTTAAGAACGGCTGGGAGGAAGTTGAAAAAATGCGCGTAAGCTATCAGCAGCGCCGTAATCTTATGTATAAAGCATTCACAGATATGGGCTTGAACGTTCCGGAACCAAAAGGTGCATTCTATATGTTCCCTGATATTACTCCAACAGGACTTTCAAGCGAAGAGTTTGCAACAAGACTCTTTCAGAAATATAATGTAGCTGTAGTACCTGGTAGTGTATTCGGTGCAGGCGGAGAGGGGCACATCAGATGCTGTTATGCAACTTCTGTAGAGAAGATAAAAATCGCTCTTGAAAGAATTGCAGAAATGGTAAATGAACTTAAAGGATAATTTTTTATGGGCACAATCATTATTCCGGTTTTAATTGCATTCATTGCTGCTGCAGCTCTTCTTTTGATACTGCTTTTTGTGAAGTCTCCAGGGAAAAAGGTTGCAGACAAAACCGGTGAAAATATGAGTAAAAAAAGTCGCGCGGTTATCATTAAGGAAGCGGAAAAAAAGCTTTCTCATGACTCTCATAATGTTGTGGCCCTGAATACTCTGGGTGAACTTTATTACGGCGAAAAGAACTGGGAAAAATCCTGGAATATTTACAAAACCCTCTATGAGATCTCAGCTGCTCATGTTGAAGTAGACGTAGTTCAGGCTTGTCTGCGTATGGGGATTGCGGCATATCATCTTGAAAAGCTTGATGATGCTACAAAAGCCCTTATGATAGCAGCAAAGAAAGATGCACAGAATTTCGAGATTATGTACTATCTTGGAATGTCTCTGTACAAAACTGAAGTTTTTGATAAGGCTATTTATTGTCTGAAGCGTGCCCACGAATTGAATCCTTCAAGTACAGCAATAAATGAACCTTTGGGAATGTGTTATTTCCGTGCAACAAAATACCGCGAAAGTCTTCCATTCCTTAAAAGAGTTCTTGACCTTCAGCCGGATAACAAAGAGGCAATGTTCAATCTTTCTGTTGCAATGACAGAAACAGGAATGGGAGATAAAGCTCTTAAGATTTTTATGCATCTTCGCCCGGATCCGGATTACGGTGCAAGATCCTGTCTTGAAGCAGGCCGTATTCACGAAAAGACAAAAGATTACGAAAAGGCAATTCAGGATTACGAAATCGGGATGAAGCTTACAAACGTTCCTGATAAGGAACTTCTGATGATCAAGTACCGCTGTGCAAATGCTTATATTGCCCAGAAAAATATTCCTAAGGGACTTGTTCTTCTTAAACAGATTTCAGGAATGCATCCAGGCTATAAAGATGTAGACCAGCTGGTTCTCCGCTATACAGAACTGAACCAGAACTCTAACCTGCAGACTTATCTGCTTTCGGGAACAAGTGAATTTGTTGCCCTTTGCCGCAAATTCATTCAGTCTTTCTATCCGAAAGCTTTTGTAAAAGTAGAAGATGTTTCTGTTCAGTCTGAGAGTGTAGAAATCCTTTGCAGTGTGAACAACGATAAAATGGAAGATAAGGAGCTTTTCCGCTTTTACAGAAACAATACCGTAATCGGCGATATTTATGTACGCGACTTTCATTCAAAAATGCGTGATATAAAATGTGACCGCGGGTATTGTGTAAGTATCGGGTCTTTTTCGGAAAGCGCTCATAAATATATAGATGGCCGTCCGATTGACTTCATTGAAAAAGAAGAACTTGTGAAAATCCTTAAGAAAGTAAACATGTTCGGTTGATTAAGACTTCCAAAAAAAAGCTCCTTCGTTTTGAAGGAGTTTTTTTTGTACCTGAAAGTCAGGCTTATTTAATTACGATATTTACAATCTTGTCTTTGATTGCAATTACTTTTACAACTTCGTGTCCGTCTGTGAACTTCTTAACGTTTGGAAGGTCCAGAGCTGTAGCTTTAAGAACATCTTCTGCAGTTCCAGGTTCTGTTTCAAAGTTATCGCGAACTTTTCCGTTTACCTGAACGATGATCTTCTTCTTGTCGTCTTTTGCAAAGTCGGCAGAGATTTCAGGCCACTTTTCGTAAGCAACTGTTTTTGTGTTTCCGAGCTTTTCCCAGAGTTCTTCACCAAGATGTGGTGCGTAAACTGAAATCATTTTTACGAAATCAGACCACATTGCTTTTGGAAGGCTTTCCATTTTTGAAGCTTCGTTGATGAAAATCATCATCTGTGAAATTGCAGTGTTGAAGTTCAGTGTGTCTGTATCTGATGTAACTTTCTTTACAGTCTGAGCGAATGTTTTACGGAGAGCTACAAGTTTTTCGTCATCAAGTTTTCCTGTGATGTCGATGTCGTTGAGAGGTTTTTCTCCAACTGCCCATACTTTTTCAAGGAAGCGGTTGATACCGATGATACCCTGTGTGTTCCATGGCTTACTCATTGTAAGTGGTCCCATGAACATTTCGTACATGCGGACAGAGTCTGCACCGTACTGGTTGATCATGTCGTCAGGGTTGATGACGTTCTTAAGAGACTTAGACATCTTTGCGATGATCTGTTCAACTTCTTCGCCTGTTGCAGTTTCTACGAATTTGCCGTCTTTTTCTGTTACTTCATCTGTTGGAACCAGAGTCTTGTTCTTTCTCTGGAAAGCGAAAGAAGTGATGAGTCCCTGGTTGATGAGGCGCTGGAATGGTTCTTTTGTAGAAACAACTCCGCAGTCGTAAAGAACTTTGTGCCAGAAGCGAGAGTAGAGCAGGTGAAGAACTGCGTGTTCTGCACCACCAACGTAAAGGTCTACAGGCATCCAGTATTTTTCTGCCTTTTCAGAAACGAATTTTTCGTTGTTTTTTGGATCCAGATAGCGCAGGTAGTACCAGCAGCTTCCGCCCCACTGAGGCATTGTGTTTGTTTCGCGCTTTGCTTTTCCGCCACATTCAGGACATGTGCAGTTTACCCATTCTTCAATGGCTGCCAGTGGAGATTCACCTGTTCCTGTTGGCTGATAAGATTTTACGTTTGGAAGTTCAACAGGGAGCTGATCTTCTGGAACGGCAACTGTACCACACTTTTCACAGTGTACGAGAGGGATTGGTTCACCCCAGTAGCGCTGGCGGCTGAAGATCCAGTCGCGGAGTTTGTAGTTTACTGTTGCGTGACCGATTTTCTTTTCTTCAAGGAATTCGATCATTTTTGCGATAGCGTCTTTTTTGTTCAGTCCGTCGACAAAACCTGAGTTTACGTGTACACCGTCCTGAGTCCAGGCCTGTGTCTGAACATCAACTTCTGATTTCAGAACTTCGATGATTGGCAGGTTGAATTTTTTTGCGAATTCCCAGTCGCGGTCATCGTGGGCAGGAACGGCCATAATGGCACCTGTACCGTAAGAAATGAGAACGTAGTCTGCAATCCAGATCGGGATAAGCTTTCCGTTTACAGGGTTGATTGCATAGCTTCCTGAGAATACACCAGTTTTGTCCTTGTTCAGGTCTGTACGCTGGAGGTCAGATTTTTTAGCAGCTGCATCAAGGTATGCTGCAACGGCGTCTTTCTGCTCCGGAGTTGTGATTTTTGCTACCAGAGGATGTTCTGGAGCAACAACCATGTAAGTTGCACCGAAAAGTGTATCACAGCGTGTTGTATAAACTGTAAGTTTTTCGCCGCTTCCAGTTCCGTCAGCTTTTGCAACTTCAAAATCAACTTCTGCACCGAAAGATTTTCCGATCCAGTTTTTCTGCATGAGTTTTACGCTTTCAGGCCAGTCGAGTGAGTCCAGGTCTTCAAGAAGGCGTTCTGCGTATTCAGTGATTTTCAGAATCCACTGGCGGATTGTTTTGTGTGTTACGATTGCACCACAGCGTTCACATTTGCCTTCTTTTACTTCTTCGTTTGCAAGACCTGTGAGACATGAAGGACACCAGTTGATTGGAGTTTCTGCTTCGTAAGCCAGTCCTTTTTTGTAGAGCTGGAGGAAAATCCACTGAGTCCATTTGTAGTATTCCGGTTCACATGTAGA
>JAZLIM010000092.1:0-3152 GCA_045617385.1 Treponema sp. | reverse complement strand
TCTCGCGTTGCTGGGACCCGTTTGCTTTTGTTTAAATCCTTACTACCATGCTTACAGGTTCTGTAGCGCCAAGAGTTTTTGAGCGCTCAGTTGGAACGGAATCTGCAATTGTGATTACGTATTCGCCCGGTATAAGAACTGAATCTCCGTTCTTATCGATTGTTTCAAAGTCAGAAGCGCTGAGCTTGAATGAAACATTCTTCTTTTCGCCTTTCTTCAGAGAAATCTTTTTGAAAGCTTTCAGAGTGAAAAGAGGGTCATCAGCCTTACGTTCACTTTTCGTGATATAAAGCTGGATTACGTCTTTTCCGGTGAGGGCACCGGTGTTTGTAATGTCGGCGCTTACGTTCATTGTCCAGGAATCAGGCTTTCCGGCTTTTGCAGGAATATCCTTTACTTCCATGTTTTCGAATCTGAAGCTTGTATACGAAAGTCCGAATCCAAAAGGGAAGAGCGGTTCTTTTGTGGCGTAACGGTAAGTGCGGTTCTTCATCTTGTAGTCTTCAAAAGCAGGAAGATCCTTAGTAGCTTTAGGGAATGTTACAGGAAGGTGGCCGCTCGGGTTTCTTTCACCAAAAATAACGTTGGCCACGGCGTTACCGCCTTCTTCGCCAGGGTACCATACATCAAGAATGGCATCTGCAATGTCTTCAGGGAATGCAACTGCAGCTCCGTTTGTAAGCACCAGGATTACAGGAGTTCCACGGGCCTTTACAGCCTTAAGGTAATCCATCTGCCACGGCGGAAGTTCAATAAAGTCTCTGTCGCCTTTTGTTGTTTCCACAGAGTCTCCCTCTTCACCTTCCATCATGCCGTCAAGTCCGAAACAGGCAATAACAACATCGGCTGTTTCACAGGTTCCCAAGGTCCATCCGCGCTGTTTTGAAGGTGCATACATTCCGCAGCCCATGTGGTAGTCTACGGCAATTTCCGGCATTTCCTTCATCTTTCCGGTAAGTCCTTCAAGAATTGTTACCATTTTAGAGTTCAGTCCATAGTAATTGCCAAGAAGGGCATCGATGTTTGATGCAGTCGGTCCGATAATCTGAATCTTCTTCTTTTTGCTGTCCAGAGGAAGCAGGTTGTTCTTGTTTTTGAGCAGAACGATTGATTCTTCGGCAACCTTAAGGGCCAGCTTGCGGTTTTCATCGGTGTCTACATCCTTGAATCCAAGGTTGGCCCATGGAAGTTTTTTAGGATTATCGAACATGCCAAGCTTGAAACGGGTCATAAGCAGGCGGAAAACCGATTCGTTGATTTTTTCTTCAGAAAGAATGCCTTTGCGCACTGCATCAATGGCGGCGTGATATGTACATCCGCAGTTCAGGTCGCAGGTGTTTTCAATTGCCAGGGCAGCTGATTCTGCAGGATTTTTTGTTACTTTGTGATTTTCGTGGAAGTCGCGGACTGCCCAGCAGTCTGAAACTACATGGCCTTTGAAGCCCCATTTTTCGCGGAGGATTTCTTTAAGGAGGAATTTGCTTCCGTTGCATGGTTCATCGTGTAGGCGCTGGTATGCACCCATTACTGATTCAACACCGTTATCAACAAGAGCCTTGAATGCAGGAAGGTAAGTTTCCCACAGGTCTTTTTTGCTCGGTTTGATGTTGTCTGTATGGCGGCCGGATTCCGGGCCTGAATGAACTGCAAAGTGTTTTGCACAGGCGGCAGTTTTCATGTAAACAGGATCATCTCCCTGAAGTCCTTTTACGGCCGCAATTCCCATCTGGCTTGTAAGGTAAGGGTCTTCACCAAAAGTTTCCTGTGCACGGCCCCAGCGAGGATCACGCACAATATTGATGTTAGGAGTCCAGAAAGTAAGGCCGGCAAACTGTCCGCGGTTGCCTTTCTTTACAGATTCGTTGTATTTGGCACGGGCTTCGTCAGAAATTACCGTGTATTCCTTTTTTGCCAGGTCTGTGTCCCAGGTGGCGGCCAGCCCGATTGTCTGTGGGAACACTGTAGCGGCGCCGTTACGTGCCACGCCATGAAGCCCTTCGTTCCACCAGTTGTATTCCGGAATGCCAAGGCGAGGAACTGCCATGCTTTCGTGCAGCATGAGTGATACTTTTTCTTCCAGTGTCATTTCCCCGATCAGGGCATTGATCTCATCGGTTCTTTCCTGTTCTATTTTTGTCATATATTTATCCTTTTTGTAAGAAAATTTTACTATATATAGAAACAATTTTAGCATGCAATCCGGATAAATAAATAGGATAAAAAACCTAAAAAAAAGTTAAAAATATCAAAAAAAAGATGTAACTATCCTTAAGTTCAGTGGTTGTTTTTACAGATACACAAAACGCCAGCCAGTGTATGCAATGCAGCTTGAATTATTTTTTTCATAATACGTTATGCTTACGGAACCGCCGTCCCTCCTTACGGCGGTTTCTTTTTTTTTAACAAACGTTCCCTTATTCCCTGAGCCTGAGGTCCGTGAGCCTGTCGAAGGGTCGAAGGGTCCATTTGCTTTAGAAAAACATTAAGAGTTTTACATTAACGCAGATTTATTGAATTTGAGTGGTTTTTTCATTATTATTTATGTATCTACGGAAATTCGGTCGATTTTTTCGGCCATAAGTTATTATAGGAGATATATAATGACAATTAATGACATCAAACACCCAAAAATCAAGGCATGGGTAGAAGAATGTGTTGCAATGTGTGAACCTGATGAAGTTTACGTTTGCGACGGATCTACAGCTGAATATGACCGCCTTATGCAGAAATGTGTAGACGCTGGTCTGGCAATCAAGCTTGCTAAAAAAGAAAACAGCTTCCTTTTCCGCTCACTTCCAAGTGACGTAGCACGTGTTGAATCACGTACTTTCATTTCTTCAGTTAAAGAAGAAGATGCAGGTCCAACAAACCACTGGATCGATCCTGTAGAACTCAAAACTACAATGAAAGGTCTTTACAAAGGATGTATGCACGGACGCACAATGTACGTTATTCCATTCTGCATGGGTCCACTCGGTTCTCCAATCTCTAAGAACGGTATCGAAGTAACTGACTCAGAATACGTTGTACTGAACATGGACATCATGACACGTGCAGGTACAAAAGTTCTGGACCTCCTGGGAACAGACGGTGAATTCGTTCCATGTCTCCACTCAGTTGGTAAACCACTGAACAACGGTGAAAAAGACAAC
>JAZLIM010000091.1:0-36210 GCA_045617385.1 Treponema sp. | reverse complement strand
CGAATGCCAGGTTTCCGTCATCAATCCAAGAAATTGGCATAAGCTGTGTGTATTCCATACCTGTTGTAGAAGCACCTGCTTTTTCACCCATTACAATACCGTCACCCATAAGTGAGCTGCGGTTTGTTGTCTTTGTTTTGTCTGTGATTGCAGATTCTACCCAGTAGTTGTTTGTTTTGCGAACCAGGTCGATGTTTGCAGCAAAACCACCAGTTGCAAGCATAACACCTTTCTTTGCGTGTGCTGTAACAGGTGTTCCGTCGAACATAACAGCCTTAACACCTGTAACACGTCCGCCTTCTACAATAAGTTCTTTTGCATCTGTACGGCACATGATTTTGTTTGCAGGGTTCTTGAGAACTGTGCGTTTTGGAGGAGCAAAGTATGCACCCCAGCGTCCTGTTTCGTTCTTTCCGTCACCATCATCATCGAATGTTGCACCGATGTATTCGTTTTCACGGTTCCACAGAGCACCAATAAGAGTTGGCTGTGTGTCTTCAACGAAAAGGGCACCCTGTTCTTCGAGCCAAGGTTTCAGATCCTGTCCGTCGCGGATGAACTGGCTTACCAGTTCGTAGTTACCGTAAATCCATGATGTGTAGTCTGCGTTTGCACGAAGTCCACCGTAGTATGTCTGGAAAATGTGGAGGTTTACTGTAGAGAACAGTGTAAGACCACCTTCATTGATTCCTGCATCAAGTTTTGGCTGTGCCCATGCAAGGTAAGCTTTGATTTCTTTTTTAAGTTCTTTGAGAGTTGGCAGGTATTCCTGGTGAACACCGTGCTTTGAAAGATCTTTGATGTCTCCGGCAACGAACCAGTCTTTTGCGTTTGCACCGTCGAATGGTTTTTCATCCCAGTTCAGGATTGTTTTGAGAACTGTGATGTTTCCGTTAGCCATCTTAACTTTGTTGTAAGATTTTCCATCGAATGGGTATACACCTGTTGTTGCATCAGGATCTTTTGGATCCCAGCACAGGTATGGCATAACTGACTGGAACTGTCCGCCTGAAACCAGAGTGTTTCCACCGATTTCTGCATTCTTTTCAATAATAAGAACAGTGTCACCGTTCTGGGCAGCCTGAGCGGCAGCACCCATACCAGCACCACCGGCACCAACTACGATGATATCGTATGTTTCATCAATAGGAGCCTGTGCTGTGTGAACAACCTTGTTCTTTTTGAATGCATCAAGGTCAGAACATGAAGCTTTCTTAGCTGCATCTGCAAGAGCTGCTTTTACACCGGCTGATGTAAGTGTAGCACCTGAAACTGCATCGATTCCTGAACCTGTTGCTTCCATAGCATCTTTGAAAAGAATAGGGAAGGCTGGAGTACCAACGTAAGGAGTTTCTTTTGAAGAAGCAACCTTGATGTCGGAAATAGCATCTTTTGTGAATGTAACTTCAAGAGAAAGAGGTCCGTTACATCCGATTCCGTTACCTGTGTAAGTTCCGGCTTTGAATGAAACTGCCACATTCTTGCGTGGACCTGCAGAAGCTCCGCCTGCAGTGAATCCGGCATTTGCCAGAGCCTGCTTTGCAGCTTCCATAATAGCTTTTGATGTGATTGTTGCACCTGAAATAGTATCAACATCAGCACTCTGAGCTTTTACGATTTCTTTCGGTATGCTTGCGATAGCTTCATCACTGAGCCCCGGAGTTTCTGAATGTTTGATTACCTTTACGTCAGCAATCTTATCTTTACTGATTGTTACTTTTACAGTAACTTCACCGTTTCTTCCGTCAGCTGTACCTGTAGCAGATTTTCCGCCACCTGAACCGCAGCTGATAACCAGTGCAACACATGATGCTACAAGGAAAACCAGTGCACCAACAGTTGCGCGTACTTTATTAGAACGTTTCATGTTCCCTCCATATTTGAGAATAAAACATTTAGTTAAACCATTTTATCTCTCATATCTCCATAAATCAAATGAATTGTAACAATCTGCACAAAAATAGTACAAATCCCCTGCTAAACGTAAGGGGTGGTTTCGACAAGCTCAACCACCCCCTTGGTAACAAAAAAAGGCCCCGGAAAACCGGAGCCTTTTGGTTTATTTCAGAAAAGATTCAGAAGAATTATTTTTCGAATGAACCTGTTTCAACTTCAATGATTTCTTCGATGATTTCTTCACCGTCAGCAGTTTTTGTACGGATGAGATCGTCTTTGCCTGCCTTGTAGTTGAATCTGTTTGTGTTGAATGAATTCGAATAGATTTTAGCAATCTGTTGACTTGTTTCAACCCCATTTCCATCAAGGAAGTAGTGGGTGAAAACTTCACTATGACGCTGCATTCTAACTTTATCTGCGAACATAGAATTGATGTTAGCTTCAACATATTCTTCAAGACTAGTTACGTTCCAGTCTGTTCCAAGAGTTGGTACTGCTTTTAATGCAGCTTCCCATGATGTATATTTACATGTTGCAGCTGTTTCACCATCAGTTTTCTTGTTTCTGTTTGGCTGATAAAGTCCAACGATAAGGTCATCTTTTGCGGACAAAAGAACTTTTACTTGTTCGCCATTTTTTACAGAAAGATTCTGGAATCTCATATCTCCGATAACTCTGTATTTCTCACCAATTTTAGTTTTTGTTGAATCTTTTGGCTGGAGAGGCCAGATTTCTGTAATTGTGTAATCACCATTAGTGAAAAGAGATCCGCTTTTTGGTTCATTGTTTTCAATTGTAAGTATACCAACAGTCTTGATGTATTCAGAGAAGTTTGATGCTTTGATCATTGTGGCGTATCCTGGTTTTACAGTTACAGTACCGCGGAAGTCTACATCGTCTGTAGTCTGGTTGTTACTAAGCTTTGTTGCAGGATAATCTGAAAATCCAAGATAAAGAACATATTTAGATTTTTCTTCTACAGATGTAAAAGTAAATGTCCATGTAGTTTTTCCTTCAGCAGTTACTTTGTTTGGTTCGTATACGTTGAATACACGGCCCTGGTCATCTGTCCAGCACCACCAGTTTGGGGTGTACTTGTCCATTTCAACTACTACACTTGCCATTGTTCCGAGTTCAGTAACTTTTTCAGTGTGTGGTGATTTCCAGGCTTTTGATTTTTCACTGATGTCGTCTTTCTTTCCTGTAAGATCGGCACAACCTGTAAGTGCGCCAAGCATTGCTACGGCAGCAATAATAGAAATAATTGATTTTTTCACTTTCGTAATCTCCTTTATACGATTTGAAATCTTGTGTTTTTCCTTAAAGGAATTATCAGTTGCATTATATCAAAAATCTCTAATTATTCAATGCAAATAACAGTTTTTTTTACAGAAATTACCAGAGGGCGCGGCAGACGTTTTCGCCGTCCATGGCGCTGGACACAATGCCTCCGGCATACCCGCTGCCTTCCCCCGCAGGGTACAGCCCTTTAAGGCCCGGACATTCAAAAGTTTCGCTGTTACGAAGGATTCTTACCGGTGTACTTGTGCGGGTTTCAGCTGCAATCATAAGGGCTTCAGGGCACACAAATCCTTTCATGTTTCTGTCAAAATCAAGGAAGCCTTTTTTAAGTCTTTCAGAAATCTGCGGCGGAAGCCATGTGTCCAGGCGGGAAGGAGTGATTCCCGGCGTATAGCTTGTTTTCGGGAAATCAGAAGAATCCCGCTTTGCAATAAAGTCTTTCATCATCTGGGCCGGAGCCTTCTGGCCGGAACCGTTCTGTTTTGCCAGCATTTCCAGATGGCGGCGGAAGAAAAGACCCGCCAGGGCAGGGCAGCCGGCCGTTTCTGCTTCTTTTACGAATTCTTCCGGAATGTCTTCAGGTCTTGTTTCAACAACAATGGCCGCATTGCTCCAGAGGGAATTGCGGTTCTTGTTGCTCATGCCGTTTACTACAATTTCGTCGGGGCCTGTCTGGCTTGGTACAACAAAGCCGCCCGGACACATGCAGAAACTGTACACGCCGCGGCCATCAACCTGTGTTGTAAGGCGGTATTCTGCGGCACCAAGGCTTCCGGCGGCTTTTGTGCCCGCCTTTCCGTGGAACTGAATTCCGTCAATGATGGAGCGGGGGTGCTCTACGCGAACTCCTACGGCAAAGGTTTTTGCTTCAAGGGAAGAAGGACTGATCCGGGCAATCATGTTGTAGATGTCGGTGGCGGAATGGCCTGTTGCCAGAACTACTGCGTCTCCTTTGAGTTCAGTCTTTGCTCCGGTTTTAAGGTTTGTACATTCAAGTCCTGAAACTTTTCCGTTTTCTACTATTATATTCGTTACTTTTGTGTCAAAAAGGAATTCTCCGCCCAGTTCGATTATGCGGTTACGCATGTTTGTAATGATTCCAGGAAGGGCATCGGTTCCTATGTGAGGGTGTGCGTCGGTAAGGATGCGCGGGTCTGCACCGAAGTGAACGAATATGTTCAGAATGCGGCCGATGTTTCCGCGCTTGTTGCTGCGGGTATAAAGCTTGCCGTCAGAAAAGGTTCCGGCTCCGCCTTCACCAAAGCAGTAGTTGGAATTTTCGTCTACGGTCTGTTTTGTAGAAATGGCCGCAATGCTGCGTTTTCTTTCAGAAGCTTCCTGGCCCCGTTCAATAATCACAGGTTTAATGCCTTTCTCCAGAAGGGTAAGGGCACCAAAGAGGCCTGCCGGTCCCGAACCTGCAATCAGCACGGTTTTATGTCCGTCTGCCTTCTTCCACTCAGGAAGTGCATTTCCGGCCTCAGGTTGTTTTTCTTCTCCGTCAAAAACGGTATACTTAATGTGCAGTTTCAGCTGCCCGTGACGTGCATCAACAGAACGTTTTTCCTGAACAAAGTTCAGCTTAAGATTCCGGTAATCAAGACTGGTTTTTGAAAGTTCGCGGAAAATCAGTTTTCTTACAAGAGCGGAATCCTGTTCCTGCTCCGGTTTAATTGTAATAGTTACGGAAGTTTTCATTGAAGAAAGTATAAAGAAAACATGAATAAAATTCAGTTATTTATGTAATTCTTTTGAAATTGCTTGGTTTGATTATTATATTAATAGGATATGAAAGTGAAAAAACTGGTTTTATTTTTAACTTCGGCTTTTTGTTTCCTTACAGCCGCCTTTGCAGCAGAACTTACAGTAACGGTTGAAGATTCTGTGCGCATGGCTATGCAGAATAACCTTCAGGTAAAACAGGCCGAACGTACTCTTGCTCAGACAAAAAGAGCCAAAAGCAACTCATGGAACTCTGCTTCTCCTTCAATCGCAGCTACTGGAAGCTTTACGATTCCGCTTCTTGAAGAGCAGAGAAACCTGGATGTAAATACATCATGGTCTGTAGGAGCAACTGCAAGTCTTGCTCTGCATCCTTCACTTTTTTCAAGCATCCGGGGCGCAAAACTGAATTATGAACAGGGACTCATGACTTACGAGGAAAGCCTGCGTACAGTTGAGCTCAATGTAAGAAAGATCTTCTACGGCATTCTGCTTCAGATGGAAAACATCGAAACACAGAAACGCAGTATGGAAGCTGCCCGCCGCCAGTACGAAACAAACCGCGAAAAGTACAACAAAGGCCAGATTCCGGAACTGGAACTTCTTTCAAGTCAGGTAAATTATGAATCAAAAAGACCTGGAATCCAGTCGCAGGAAAATACTCTTGCCAACAACATTGCAAGCTTCAAGATGCTTATCGGTGTAGACCAGAATACAGATCTTACACTTTCGGGAAGTCTTGAAGGTTTTGATTCCTTTGACGAAAACCGCGTGGATTTCAATGTTTACAGCACTCCTTCGGTTAAGTCTCTGCAGAAGAATGTGGATATCCTGAATAATGCACTTCTGGCAACCCGTTTTGCTGCCTGGGGCCCAAGTTTTTCTGCCACCTATCAGATTTCAGGCGGAAATGCCATGGGAATGACTTCCGGACCTATGGCTACCGGCCGCGAAGACTTCAAGCTTACAACCCACATGCTTTCCCTTGGTGTACGTATTCCTCTTGACGGTTACCTTCCGTGGTCAAGCGGCGCAAACAGCATTGCAAACCAGAAAGACAGCCTTGCAAATCTTAAGGAGACTCTTGAAAACACAAAGGTTTCGGTAAGCGTTTCGGTAGAAAACAATCTGCGCACAATCAATCAGGCTTTGAACCAGCTTAAGAGTCTTGAACAGACTGTTGCACTGGCTCAGAAAACCTATGAACTTACACAGACAGCTTACAATCACGGTTCCCGTGACTGGAATGCACTTAAAAATGCGGAAGACAGCTATATCAGTGCAAAGACAAGCCTTATGGCCCAGAACTATACTCTGATTACTGCTATCCTGGATCTGGAAAATACTCTGGGAATTCCTTTCGGAACATTAGTTGAATAGAAAAATATAATAGAAGGATATAGATATGAGTGAAGAAATCAACACAACTGAAACACCTGTAGAAACACCAAAGAAAAAAAAGTTTCCTGCAGGAATTATTGTAATCATTGTTGCCATTGTACTGACAGTTCTTATTATTTTTGCTCTTGGAAAATCTAAAGGCAAAAAAGCAAAAGCAGGCCCTGGAGGATGGGGCGGATTTGGCGGAAGCCAGACTTATTCAGTAAAGACTGTTGAAGCACAGGAAACAGTTCTTCACGACTACGTTGTAACAAACGGAGATGTTGAAACAAAGAGCTCCGTTCAGGTTTTCCCTTCAATCGGTGGAAAGGTTGTAGAAACAAAAGTCAGCCTTGGTACAAGTGTAAAGAAGGGTGACGTAATTGCAAAGATTGACCCTTCAACTGCAGGAAGCTACTACGCACTGAGCGCAGTTACAGCTCCAATTTCCGGAAGTATTCTTTCGGCTCCAAGTAAAGTCGGAAACCAGGTTATGGCAAGCACAGTAATCACAACAATCGGAGATATTGAAAATCTTCAGGTTACTGCAAAGATTCCTGAACGTTATGTTGCATCCCTCAAGCCGGGACTCAAAGCAGAAGTAACTCTGGAAGCTTATGCAGGTGTAGTCTTCACAGCAACTGTAATTGAAGTTTCACCTGTTCTTGATTCAGCAACCCGTACAAAACAGATTGTTCTGGATTTTGACAAAAAAGACGACAGAATCAACGCCGGTATGTTTGCCCGCGTAAAGCTTTATACTCTTGATTATGCAGGCGAACTTGTTGTTCCTCAGAAAGCTATTGTTACCAATAATGATGATTCATACGTTTTTGTAACAACAGATATGGGAACTGTTGAAAAGAAAATGGTAAAAACAGGAATGCTTGTTGACGGAAATATCCAGATTACAGAAGGTATTTCAGCCGGCGACAAAGTTGTTTCTGAAGGTATGCTTTCGCTCTTTGACGGAGCAAAAATCCTTGATATTACAAACGGTGTTCCAAAGAAGGACGCCGAAGCTGATGCAGACAAAAAAACTGAAGCCCCTGCAGGTGACGATATTCCGGGGCACGGTGAAGAAAAACGTCAGGATGGTAAAAAGAAGAAGGGAGGAAAATAATGAGCCTTTCCCGAAAAACTCTTGATCACCCGATCCTGGTACTCATTGTATTTGCACTGATTTTTGCAATGGGTATCTTTACATTCAATAAAATCGCAATCGCACTTTTCCCGGATATGGATAATCCGTATCTGATGGTAATGACTACATACACAAATGCAGGTCCTGAATCGGTAGAAAAAACCATTACCCAGCCGATTGAAAGTGCCCTGGTTTCTCTTAATAACCTTAAGAGTATTTCTTCTACTTCAAACGAAGGAAGCTCAATGGTTTCTCTGGAATTCACTTATGGTACCGATCTTGATGCGGCAGTAAGTGATATCCGAGACAAGCTTGACCGGGTCAAGCGATTCCTTCCTGACAATGCCGGAACTCCTTCCATCATGCGTTTCGGTTCCGACTCTATGCCTATCATGCGTATTCTTGTACGCGGTAACCGTTCGGTAAACGACCTGGCCCAGATTGCAGAAGACACAATCATTGATGTTCTTGAACAGGCTGACGGGGTAGGACAGGCAGAAGTATGGGGTGGTCGTACAGCCCAGGTAAATGTTGATCTTGAACAGAACCGTATGGCAGCCTACGGCTTTACTGTAGGACAGGTTGTTGCTGCCCTGGCAAAACAGAATCTTGAACTTGGCGGCGGTAAAGTTGAAGACGCCGGAAAGTCTTTTGTTGTTCGTACTGTTGGTGAATATACTTCTGTTGAAGATATCAACAACGTAATCATTGCAACCATCAAAGGTTATGATGTACGCCTCCGCGATATCGGTACTGCCACTATGGGTTATGCTGACGTAAGCCGCGAAGCTTACATCAACGGTGAACCTGGTGTTTATGTTGCCATTACAAAACAGTCGGGAACAAACTCTGTAAACGTTGCAAACGCTGTTTACAAGAAAGTTGACCAGGTAAAGCGCATGCTTCCTTCTGATATCACTCTGGAAATTATCTCAGATGATACTGAAAGCATCCGTGATACTATTCAGATTTTGATTTCATCTCTTGTTGAAGGTCTGCTTCTTGCAGTTATCGTTCTGTTTATTTTCCTTCAGAACTTCAAGAGTACAATCATTATCGCCATTTCAATTCCAATTTCTGTTGTTATTACTTTGTTCTGTATGAGTATGCTCGGAATCACACTGAACATGATGACTCTTACAGGTCTTATTCTTGGTATCGGTATGATCGTAGACGCTTCAATCGTTATGATCGAAAACATTTACGCTTACCGTCAGCGTGGGGCTAAGCCGAAGGTTGCTGCCATTCTTGGTACACAGGAAATGGTTGCTTCAGTTCTTTCGGGAAACCTTACAACAATCTGTGTATTCGTTCCGTTCCTCTTCTATATGTCTGAACTTGGTATGATGGGACAGATGTTCAAGGGAATTATCTTTACTGTTGTTATCGCTCTTCTTTCTTCCCTTGCTGTTGCCGTATTCCTGGTTCCTGTTCTGGCCGGTAAATTCCTGCCGCTTTCAAACCGTGTTGAAAAGCCTGTTACAAACAAGTTCCTTCTTGTTCTGTACGGTTCATTCGAAAAGGTTATTCAGGCAATTACAAAGTTCTATACAAAGATTCTTCGTACTGCAGTAAACAACAGAGGTGCTACTCTGGTAATTGCAGTTTGTATCCTGATCATTTCCTTTGCAATGGTTCCTACAATGCAGTTCAACATGATGCCTAACGGAAAGGATGATTCAATTCAGCTGAATCTTTCCATGCCGATCGGTACTCCTCTGTACCAGACAAAGGAAGTTATGCTCACAATGGAAAAAATCTGTAAGGAAGAACTTAAGGGCTACAAGAATATTTCTACAACAGTAGGTTCCGGCGGATGGGGCGGAAACAAGAGCTACCGCGGAAACATCGAAATCACAATTGATACAGACAATCCTAATGCAGATACAGCAGAACAGATGCAGGCAAAACTGCGCCCGCACTTCAGCGAATTCTCAGGGGCAAACTGGAACTTCCGTGCGGGCTTCCGTGGTCAGATGATGGGTAGCGATATTGATATTGCGATCCGTTCCGACGACCTGGATGCTGCAATTGACGTTTCGGATAAAATTGCCGAAGTTATCAAAGGAATTTCTGACTGTTCTGAACCTAATATCAGTATTGATAAGGGACTCCCTCAGATTGAAGTGGTCATTGACCGTGACCGTGCTTATTCTTTCGGGGTTGATGTTAACTCTGTTGCAAATGAAATCAAATACGCTATTGACGGTGTGCAGGCTTCAACATACAGAAATGCAGGTAAAGATTACAGCGTAATCGTGCGCTACCAGGAAGATGACCGCAAAACTCTCCTGGATCTGGAAAGCATTTATGTGCGCGGAACTGCCGGTATGGTTTCTGTTTCGAACTTTGCATCAATCAGAAAAGGTCTGGGACCGGTTTCTATTGCCCGCGAAAACAGAACTCGTATTATTCACGTTACTGCATCTATTCTTTCAGAAGAAAATGCAAACGTTGTTGAACAGAAGATTAAAGACGGAATCAACCAGTCATTCATTATTCCTGACGGTGTAACAGTAAGCTATGAAGGTTCATGGAAAGACACAATGTCAAACATGAAGCTGTTCCTTGGAATCATCCTCATGGCTGTTCTTCTGGTATTCGGAGTTATGGCTGCTACATACGAATCATTCAAGGCTCCGTTCATCAACCTGACTACAATTCCGTTCCTTATCATCGGTGTAGTATTCCTGTTCAAATTCTCGGGCACTGCCATCTCAATTGTTGCCATGGTCGGCGTTGTTATGCTGGTTGGTATCGTTGTTAATAACGGTATTATCCTGGTTGACTACACGAACCTTCTGGTTGCCCGCGGTATTCCAATGAAGGAAGCCTGTGTTCAGGCCGGTACTTCACGTCTCCGCCCGGTTCTTATGACAACTCTTACAACTATCCTTGGTATGCTTCCAATGTGTTTCTCAAGTGAAGGTATGGCTGCAATGGTTCAGCCAATCGGTATGGCTGTAGTTGGCGGTCTTACTTCAAGTACACTGGTTACTCTGCTGGTTATTCCGGTACTGTACAGCCTTGTTATGGAAAAGAAACACAGAAAATAGGGGTACGTTATGCTTAGAGTAGAAATTATTTCGAACCAGTCTGTAGAAGATGATATTAAAGAAGCTCTGTTAAAAGAACTTCCGGAACTTGAGTATTCTGTACTTCCTGTAGTAAACGGAAAGGGCAGAAATACTGAAAAACTTGGAACAACTGTATGGCCTGAAGTAAACTTCATCCTGTTTACTTACACCGATGAAGAAACAGCCGGAAAGATTGCCAGTGTAATCAAGGGTATAAAAGAAAAGTTCCCTAAAGAAGGCATAACAATTTATGCTTCCCAGGCTCTGGAACTGTAGAATTCAGGCCGGAAAAATCCGGCCAATTTTGTGAATTTGCAAGTGGAACTCTTGAATTCATTTAATAAATTTTATAAAATTATCGAACTATCTAGTTTATACTTTCCGGGGTGCTGACCGGAATAAAAATAGGAGAATAGGCGATGCCTACAATTAATCAGTTAATCCGTCAGGGTCGTAAATCTGCAGCTAACAGAACAAAAGCTCCCGCACTTGAAAGCTGTCCGCAGAAACGTGGCGTTTGTACACGTGTAATGACTCAGACACCTAAAAAACCGAACTCAGCTCTTCGTAAGATTGCTCGTGTTCGCCTTTCAAATGGTACAGAAGTAACAGCTTACATTCCTGGTATTGGACACAACCTCCAGGAACACTCAGTTGTATTGGTTCGTGGTGGACGTGTAAAGGACCTTCCTGGTGTACGCTATCACATCATCCGTGGTACAAAAGATGCACTCGGTGTAGAAGACCGCAAACGTGGTCGTTCTAAGTACGGTGCTAAGAGACCAAAGGCATAATAGAGGAGGATTAAGATGGGAAGACATAAGAAATCAATTAATCGTCCGCTGATGCCGGATGTAAAATACAACTCAAAAGTTGTTTCAAAGTTTGTTTGCCGCATGATGCTCGATGGAAAGAAAGAAACTTGTACAAAGATCATCTACGAAGCTATGGACAAACTCAAGGCTAAGACAGAAAAGGATCCACTGGAAGTTCTGCTTAAGGCTCTGGAAAATGTAAAACCAATGGTAGAAGTTAAATCTCGCCGCGTTGGTGGTGCTACATACCAGGTTCCAGTAGAAATCCGTGATTCACGCCGCGAAGCTCTTGCTATGCGCTGGATCATCGATGCTGCACGTAACCGCTCAGGTCACGGAATGGCCGACACTCTCGCTTCTGAACTTTTGGATGCTTACAACAACACAGGTACTGCTTACAAGAAGAGAGAAGATACACACCGTATGGCTGAAGCTAACAAAGCTTTCGCTCACTTCAGATGGTAGTTTAAGCCTTTTGGCTGCATAACTAACACCATACAGAAAACGCTCCGTTTCCGGAGCGTTTTTTTTTGTTTAACGAAATAATTGCCACGCCGGTTTTCACTGTATAGGGGATCCTGCTAACGTACGCACCTAACGGTGCTGTG
Source organism: Treponema sp. (assembly GCA_045617385.1). Lineage (GTDB taxonomy): Bacteria > Spirochaetota > Spirochaetia > Treponematales > Treponemataceae > Treponema_D. The sequence goes on along the minus strand of JAZLIM010000091.1, from coordinate 24,266 downwards.
GGGAACGTCTTTGGAAGAGGAAGAAATTTAATTGTCACACGGATTCGGGATGACTAACGTCATCCCTTTAAAGAGGAGATTACACTTGTAAAATGGAATCCTGCCGTAAAAGCAAATTGTAAAAATAAATTTATTAATATTAATTATGATATTGGAAATAGATTTGTTCTTGTAAATCAGTTCTCTTGCAAAAAGATTTTGCGTTAGCAAAATCGAATCCGTGTGACTATTTTCCGTTTTAAGGAACGTGTATTTTTTTTGTGAGTCTGAACGGTTTTAAATCAGCGGGCTAGTTCACCAGATAGCATTCGTAGCCGCTTGAGCGGAGGCGGTCGGCGGTGGTGCTGTCTTTTTCATCTACAAGAACGATGTAGTATGTGTTTCCGCTTGGTTTCTTTTCGGATTCAATGTAGGCTTCGAAGCCCTTCTTTTTAAGTTCTTCCACCAGATGTGAAGCATTTCCTTCCGAACTGAAAAGCCCAAGCTGAAGTCTGTTCTTTGCAGCTGTGGAATTCTTTTCCGGAGTGCTTTCCGTAATCTGTTTTGCTGTGGCTGTAGTCTTTGGTGTTTCCTTAAGAGTTCCGGTTTCCGGTGTTGCTTCTCCGCTTTTTGGAACAAAGTACCAGAATGGGGAAGGAAGCAGCTGGGAATCTCCTTTTACGATAGAACATTCAGGAGAAAGAGGGAACTTTTCCTTAATCTGATTTGCCCAGTAGTTTTCGCCGGTTATGTACCAGAGAGTAATAAGTACTGCAGGCTGAACTTCTTTCATGCTGTTTACCGAAGCATAAGCTTTGAGGAGTGCCAGTGGTTCTTCCAGGTCTTCACGGGTTTCTGCACGGCAGAGGGAACTCCATACGGAATAAAGCTTGATGTAGCACTGTACCCGGTTGTCTTTTGAGTTTCTTACGGCAGAATTCAGATAGCGGTCGGCAGAAGCGTAGTTTCCACCACTCAAAGCACATCTTACTGCATCCAGAACAAGCTGCTCGTTTGAGCGTTTCGGCATTCCTTCTGCGTCGCCTGCAGAAATTCCTGCTGCAGAAACGAAAGACTTTTCTGCTTTGTCATAAAGCCCAAGCTGTTCCTGAAGGCTTCCGAGGAAAGCAAAAAGTGCTCGTTTTTCGGAAGCTTCAGTCATCGTAGAAATCTTTTCGGAAATATAAGCGGCTGCTTCGTCGGCAGAGCCTTTGGAAAGAGAGTCTTTTACGATGTCTTTTGCAAGGCCGGCGGCAAAAAGGGATGAAGCAAATGTAAGTACAAGAGCAAGTGAAAGAATACGTTTCATGTTCTATTTTTCCATTACAATGGTTTTGTCGGAGTCTGAATTCTTAGCGGCCTTTTCAGCTTTTTTAAGAAGCGACTTCTTTTTATTGATTTTTTCGGCAGGTTTGTCTGAAACTTCAGAAGTTCCTTTTTTGGACTTCGGAAGTTTTTCTTTCTTTTCTTTTTTTGGTGAAGCGTTCAGTTTGATGAATGTAATAACAATAATAGAAAAAACAATTCCAGCGGCAAAAGCAGCAAAAACCAGAATGGCTACAGGAATCTGTTCATAAGTCTTGAAAAACCAGATAGTGCAGAGATTCGGAATGTTCTTTCCTACAAAGAATGCAAGAACAACAATTACAGCAAGAATCAGAATAAGGCCGAAAACCATAATAAACTCCATTTCGTTTGAAAATTTACTTTTCTCTATTTTAATGCAAGATATGGGAAAGGTCACTATAGAAAAAACGTGCAAAAATCTACAAAATCTCCAAAAATTAGTTGACAAAAGGCCCTTAATGAGCTATCTTATAGTTAGCTTGTAAATAAGCTGATAAACTCTCTCCGATGTCCAGCTCGACTGGACGGCAAGAACCCTGATTGATGTTATCTTTCGGGGTTCTTGTTTTTTAAAGTCGTGATATAATATCTGCATCAGGTTATGCAGAATATTGTTCTTGCCGGTGCCCGCAGTGTATTCGGCCTTTCTGAAATCAAAGAAGCTTTCCCAAAAGAATACAGCGTGTCTTTTGCAGATGCGCCTTTTATGTCGGAACTGGATCTGCATGGATTTCCCGAAACCGAAAAAATCATTTTTACAACTGAGCTCCCTCCGGAAAGCCTTGTCATTCCGCTTTCTGAATACTGGATTTCCTGGTGCGTAAAGAACGGGCAGTGCCTGATTTCTGAACGGGCACTGAAATCTTCAAGGTCGAAGAGTTTTTTCTATAATCTCATGGAAGAAAAGGGCTTTGACTCTCCCCGTATTTATTCAGGACTTTCTGAATCGATGGCTGTTCTTGATGAAGGGAAGCGGATTGTGGTAAAGCCAGACGGACTTCACTCGGGCTATGGGGTTGAAATTCTTGATAAAGCCGGAAAGGAAAGACTTTCAAAATATCTGGAAGAAGCTTTCACTCTGCATAACAGAACACTCCGCATAATGGAAATAGAAAACCACGGGGCAATTCTTACCGAAGCGGTGGAAGGCACCGAGTACAGCGCTGACTGTTTTATTTGTAACGGCAGGGTTTCTGTAGTACGGATCTGCCGTAAGAAGACCGTTATTCTGAACGAAAAGCCCTGTTCTGCAGTGTATATTCTTTTGAATGGGGAAGATCCGCTTTACGGCAGGTTTTCGGAAATTCTTGAAGGATGGATGAAGGCTCTTTTTGATGAGACCGATATTTCCTTCGGGCAGTTCGATTTTATTGTTACAGAAAAAGGGCGGACTGTTCCTGTAGATTTTGCTTCACGGGTGGGCGGAGGAATAAGCGAGCTTCTGATTGAGAGCGGGCGGAACCTTTATGCCGGAAGCATAGCCAGTGCTTTCGGAACAAAGGAAATCAGCATGGATTTCAGAAAAAATCTGGTTCAGTTTATGTATCTTCCCGTAATATCGGGTTATGTGCATAATGATGAATATCCGTTAAAAGAAGGGCGGAAGCATGTGTTCAAGAAAAAAGGGGACTATGTGATTTCCAATCCTTCCAGCGTGGGAAGCCGGATTGCTCTGGTGGTAAGGGAGCAGGAAGGTGAAATAAGTGATGAGGAAGTTTCAGCTCTGCTTCTGGGGAGCCCCTGGATCAGCGCAGAAAAACCGTCAAAATAAACCGGTTGGAGAGGGTTTAGATGATGCGTTTACAAAAAAACTGATAGGAATTATCATTTTAAAAAATGCCTTATTCGATTCATTTTCAGATAGCAGGACTTCTCCTTCTTATTCTTGTTGCAGTAGATTTTTATTCAAAGAAACATATCCGAACACGGGCTATGAATTATTTTGTAGCTCTTCTTTTTCTGCAGTTCTTCAGTATTATTTCAGATATAGTTAAGACAATAGCCATTACAAAAAGAGCTGAATATGCGGCCTGGGTTCCGGATACAGTCTGGAAAGTTTATTCCCTTTCGGTAATGCTTTTTGCCACCTTCTTTGCCATGTACTGCTGGTCTATGTGTGAGCCGTACATGAAAGGTTTTTTCTCAAAACTGAGAAAGTTCCTTATTGGAGTTATGTGGACCGCCGGTGCAGCCTGTGCCGGAATACTTCTTTTCTGTAAGCCTGAATATATTTCGTCTCCTTATGCTGAAATGGCAACCGGATTCGGTGTGTACATGAATGCATACTACAGTCTTTCTTCAATGCTTATAGCCACGGTCTTTGTAATTCTGTTCGGTAAAAAAGACCGCCTCCGCCAGCAGTCCTGTTCATATCTTGTTCTTCTGCTTGGTATACTTGTTACAATCGTAGAAATTTATTTCCAGATTCTTATTATCGGTTTTGCCCTCTGCTTCGTTGTTCTTATCATTTACTTCACTCTGGAAAATCCGGACATTTCCCTTATCAAGGAACTTGATAAAGAAAAACGGAGGGCCGATGAAGCAAACCGTGCAAAGTCTGATTTTCTTGCCAGCATGAGCCATGATATCCGTTCACCTCTTGGTGTTGTAATGGGTATGAATGAAATGATTCTCAGGGAAAGTCAGGAACCTCAGATTCTGGAATATGCAGAAAACATAAAGGCTTCAAGCAACAGCCTTATGCATCTCATAAATGACATTCTTGATTTTTCAAAGATTGAAGCCGGAAAGATGCCGGTGGTTCAGGAAAATTACGATACAAGAGCTTTCCTTAAGAGCCTTATTACCGAATTCGATTTCAGGGCAAAAGAGAAGAATCTGATTCTGAATCTTCAGATTGCAGAAAACCTGCCTTCGGCACTGCGCGGTGATGATTCACGTATCCGCCAGATTCTGGCAAATCTTCTTTCAAATGCCATCAAGTATACGGAAAAGGGACGTGTCACTCTTGATATCGGCTGGACCGAAAAGAACGGAAACGCATTGCTTCATGTTGCAGTTTCAGACACAGGAATTGGAATCAAAGAAGAAGATATGGGAAAAATCTTCGACAAGTTTGAAAGAGGTTCCGTAGTAGTTTCAAAAAACATAGAAGGTTCCGGACTTGGACTTTCAATCGCAATGAAGCTTCTGAATCTTATGGGGTCTGAAATGCATATTTCTTCCTGCTATGGGGAAGGCTCAACATTCAACTTTGATCTGGAACAGAAGATTGTTGACGCTTCGCCAGTGGGTGATATCAATTCAATCAGAAAACCTCAGACTTCTGACCCGGCAAAGGTTCTGGATTTTACTGCTCCGGAAGCAAAGATTCTTGCAGTTGATGACAATGACATGAATCTTTTTGTTCTTAAGGTAATGCTTAAGAGAACTGAAATCCAGCTTGAAACGGTTCACAGCGGTAAGGAATGTCTGCAGAAAGTAAGTGAACAGAATTATGACATTATTTTCCTGGATCATATGATGCCTGAGATGGACGGTTTTGAGACCTTCTATAACCTGAAGCAGATTCCGAGCTTTGCTGAACAAAGAACTCCGGTTGTTGTGCTTACGGCAAATGCCATTATTGGAGCCAGAGAAAATTATTTCCGTGCCGGATTTGCAGATTATCTGACAAAACCAATTGATACCAAAAAGATGGAGAATATTCTTCTGAAATATATTCCGTCGTTATATATAAAATGGAACAAAGAAAATGACTGAGAAAGAAGAGAGAGCAAAAGTCATTCTGGAAAAGTTTGTTCAGAATGATTATCATTTCATTTTTTTCGTTGACCTCAAAAGTTTAAGCTTTGAATTTCACAGAAGCGATTCTGCTCTGGAACTGAATCTTCCGGAAACAGGAAATGTTCTTGAGCTGCGCGACTTTATTGCTGAAAACTATGCCGACGAAGATTCCCGTAAAGACTTCATGAAGTTTGTGGAACTGAGGAATCTGAAAAAACAGCTTAAGCGGCAGAAGTCGGTAAGATATGATCATTCATTTTCTCAGGGGTTTACTTCCATTGAAATAATGTATTACGACAAGAAGAAGCTTCAGCTTCTGTTCTGTTGTAAAGTAGAAAAGTTTACGGAAAACGAACGGAAAGATAATGAACCTGAAGCACTTATGATTCTTGCTCTTGATGAAAAGAAGCGTTTTACAATCCGAAATATCAACGAGAATGTTTCAAAGCTTTACAACGTTTCTCTTCTTCAGTATATGAAAGGTTTCCAGAACGACGCATTTGCAGGTTATCATCCTGATGACCGTGTGAAAGCGGAAAAACTGTTCATGACACATGCTTTTGACGGAGCTGAGTTTTCAGGTTCTTTCCGTGTAAGTGCCGTTGCCGACCAGTACCTTAATGTGCGGCTGGAAGTAAAAGTCAGAAAACTCCAGAAATCCTATATCTATTATGTTACTCTCCGCCGTGAAAATTCCGCACTGAACAGTCAGGGAACTGCGGTAAGTGAATCCAGCGAAGAACTCCGTTCAAAAGTACATGCATTTGATATTGATCTTGCATCCCGCACAGCCCACCTGGGTCTTGAAATGCGTAAGTACTACAACTGGAGTTCCGTCGTTTCAAATTTCCCGTATCCGTTTATCAGTGCAGGGTTCATTAAGCCGGAAGACGGCGAACAGTTTGTGGAATGTCTTGATAACCTGATGAAGGGCTCAATTCATGAAGAGTTTGATGTAAGAATGCGTTCTTCTCTGGATGATGAATATGAATGGCGCCGTCTGAGTTTTACCGCAGTGCTTGACGACAGAAATACTCCGGTTCGTGCTCTTGTTTATTCAGAGAACATCAGTTATATCAAGGAACAGGAAGAACGTTTCCGTTCTGTTCTTGAACTCTGTGGATTCACTTCATGGAATTTCAATCTTGAAAAACATTACATCTACAATACAACCCGAATCAATGAACTTTTCGGTTTTGAAGGAAAACAGATTGCTGATGTTCCGAATTCGCTGATCAATACAGGAATCATTCACAAGGAAGACCGGGAAGAATTCCGCAGGGTTCATGAAGAAATTCTTGCCGGAGCAAAAACCGCCGAATGTGAATTCCGCGGAATGAATATCCGTGAAGGAAAATACCTGTGGTATCGTCTGCGCTATACGGTTGTTACCGACGAAAAAGGAAAACCACTTTACGCAGTTGGAACCACAACTGATATCAACGAACAGAAAATTGCAGAGATAAGTTACGAAAACGAAGCCAGAACACTTTCGGCCATGCAGGGCGACAACCTGCTTGAAAAGTGCTGTATCAATGCAACAAAGAATATCGTTACAAATTATAATTCCCGGAAAAAGATTTCCCAGCGTACAGATATTTCTTACACAACACTTCTTAAAGAAATGATGACGTATTGTTCCAGTGACCTTCATGCCCAGGTTCTCTGGAACCGGTTGCGTACAGATGTTCTTCTGGAATCTTTTAATAACGGCGACAAGACTTTCTCTTTTGTTTACAGGCGTCAGAGCGACAATAATAACCTTCAGTGGGTCAGCACAAAAGTAAACATGTATCAGGATCCGAAATCCGGAGACGTAATGTGCTTCATCTACACTTACGACATCAACCGGCGTAAGGTAAGCCAGGAAGCTCTTGAAATGATTGGTACTGCCGACTTTGAAGTGGTTGGAGTAGTGGACGTTATTTCCGGCGGTGTTTTCTTCCTGCATGACAACAATGTTTTTTCTTCGCACATTAACTGGGACAGCAATGACTACGATTCAATCCTGGAACAGTTTGCCGAAAGAAAAAAGAAACAGTTCAGCACAGCCGAAGACGAAATCATTCTGCGTGAAAAAGTAAAGATTTCGAACCTGGTAAAGGAACTGAATGGGAATGACAGTTACGAAGTGCTTATAAAGATTCATTCTTCCCGCAATAATGAACTCATTACATACCGAAGTACTTTCCGTTATCTTGACGAGGAACATTCCAACATCCTGTTCTGCCTTTCGGACATTACTTCAGCCCTGGCCGAAGAACGTACCCGTGAGGAAATTCTTAAAGATGCACTGGAACAGGCAAAGATTGCATCAAAGGCTAAGTCTAACTTCCTGGCCCGTATGAGTCACGATATTCGTACTCCGCTTAACGGAATCATGGGTATGACCCAGCTGGCCATGGACGAAACAGATATTGATGTAATCCATTCGTACCTTGAAAAAATTGATGCTTCAAGTCATTTCCTCCTGGGGCTTTTGAACGACGTTCTTGATATGAGCCGAATCGAAAAAGGAAAGATTGTTCTTGAAGAAGAAATCTACAGTCTCCAGGATTTCCGTGAAGACATCGATTCAATCATCAATCCGATCTGCAGAAATAAAGATATCCATCTGAACGTTCAGATTCCGGGCGATACGGAATTCATTACCGACAAACAGAAGTTCAACCAGATCTTCTTCAATCTGCTTTCCAACTCAATCAAGTTTTCTTCCGTTGGCGGAACTATCGATCTGATTGCAGATAATATGGAAACCAGAGACGGCAGACTTGAAGTGGATTTTATTGTCCGGGATTACGGCTGTGGTATGACGGAAGAATTCCAGGAACATATGTTCGAAGCTTTCAGTCAGGAACGAAATACAGTTATCAGTCTTTCTGCCGGAACAGGGCTTGGACTTGCAATCGTTAAGTCGTTTGTAGACAAGATGGGCGGAACAATCCGGGTTGAAAGTTCTACTGACGTAGATAATCACGGAACAAAAACCATGATTCACCTTTCTCTTAAACTGCCGGAATAAGGAAAATCTATTTTCTTGAAATTACACTGTAGACGATTGTGTCTGCCAGCTGTACGAAGATGTTTGCCCTTTTAACGGAACGGTCTGCAACAAGTGGAACTGTGTCCAGAATATAGCCGTCAAGTTCAAAAGAAACGCTTCCGTATTCGGTGCCCGGAATAATTTCTCCTTTAAGATAACCCGGAATTGTTGTAATCACTTTTACATTTTCAGAAGACTCTTCAACCGAATCCCCGTAAATGAATGGGACTGTAACAGATTCCGGATTGAATGCAGGAACCAGGTTTACTCCGGTTTCTTTTCCTCCCGAAACTCTCAGGAAATATGGTTTTACACGAGTCATGTCTTTGAAATCAGAAAATGAACGGAATGCAAATTCCATAAGGGTGTTTCCGTCTTTTGTTCTCCATTCGTTTCCTTCGCGGGGAGAAGCGCCGGGACCTTTCATTGTAACTGAAAGGAAGCGGGTTCCGTGGCGGCGGGCGGTAAGGGCAAGGTTATAGCCGCTTTCATCAATGTATCCGGTTTTTAAGCCGTCGCAACCGTCCATAACTCCAAGAAGAGGATTTGTGTTTCTCTGGGTGATTGTCATGGTGATTGTTTCCGGAAGGCCTTGTGAAAAATCCTGGGCCCCGGTGCGGATCCCGTTTGTAAGGTTCTTCTGTTTAGGGTAAGCAAAACTCTGAAGACCGTGGAATCTTTCAAGGCTATCAGGATGCTGGTTTATGTACACTTTTGAGAAGGCTGCCATTTCGCGGGCAGTAGTTCTGTTCAGTTCAGAATAACCGGAACTTTCAACAAAATGAGTTTCTGTAAGTCCGTACCGTTCCGGAATGCGGTTCATGGCGGAAACAAAGTCTTCCATGTTTCCGTAAAGCGTATAGGCCAGGGCGTAGGCCGCGTCGTTACCGGATGCAACTGAAAGGCCTGAAAGGAGTTCTGAAACAGTGACTTTCTGGTTCTTTCCAAGGAACATGAGCGAAGAGTGGGGCGGCATGTTGCAGGCCCAGGATTCACGCGGAGGAATAATTTCTGTATCGTAAGAAATCATTCCGCGGCTGATTGCGTCATCTACAACGTACATTGAAAAGAGCTTTGTCATGCTGGCCGGCGGAATGATTTCATCTGCATTCTTTTCGAACAGAATGCAGCCGTTTGATGTATCTATAAGGATTGCGCTTTCAGCTCCCAGTTCAAGGTTTGCCGGAGTGATGTTGTAAGGAAGTGGTTTTAAAATCTGGTGGCGGGCGGAATAGCGCTGTTCAAGAAAATCAGAAAGCTCTGCTTCCTGCCGGTCTGAAAGGGGAACTGCTGAATCGCATTTTGAAATCTTAACAGCCCTTTCACAGACCAGAGCTCCAAATAAACAGAGGGCCAGGGAAGGCACACAGATCAGAGATACTTTGACAGAATGTTTCATAGTGGAAAAATATTTCCTAACTTAAGATTGCGTCAGCAATTGTGATTGCTGTCATGGCTTCTACGACCGGAACAATTCTTGGTGCCAGACATACGTCGTGGCGGCCCTTGATCTCAAGGTCAACATTTTCGTAGCCATTTTCAGTCTTCATTACAGTCTGCTGGCTCTGGAAAATGCTTGGTACAGGCTTCACGGCGATACGGAACACAATGTCATTTCCGTTTGAAATGCCGCCAAGAATTCCTCCTGCGTTATTGGAAGTGAATTCAACGCCGTAACCGTTTTCGTTTGCACGCATAGGGTCGTTGTTCATGCTTCCTGTCATATCGGCTGCGTCGAAGCCGCTTCCGAATTCAATTCCTTTTACAGCCCCGATGCTGAGCATGGCGTGGGCCAGCATGGCGTCAAGTTTGTCAAAAACCGGGTTTCCAAGTCCGGCAGGAACTCCGCTTACAACGCATTCAATTATGGCTCCGGCAGAATCACCCTGGCTTCTGAGTTCTTCGATTCTTTCCTGCATTACTTTTGCAGCTTCGTTATCAGGAGCGCGGAGAGGGTTCTGTTCAATTTCGTCGAGATTTCTTTTTGTTGCTTCAACTCCACCGGCTTTGATTGTGTATGCAGTAATTTTAATTCCGGCGTTTTCTGTGATTATCTGGGCAATGGCACCGGCAGCAACGCGGGCTGCAGTTTCACGGCCGGAAGAGCGTCCGCCGCCGCGGAAATCGCGGAAGCCGAACTTCTGGTCAAAGGTGTAGTCGGCGTGGCCCGGGCGGTATGTATATTCCAGGTTTCCGTAATCTTTGGAGTGCTGGCTTGTATTTCTGATCATCATGGCAATAGGCGTGCCTAAAGAAAGCCCGTCCTTTACACCGGAAAGAATTTCTACCTGATCTGCTTCCTTACGTTCTGTTACGCAGGCATTTGATTTTTCACCCTGGTTGTGGTTTCCCGGGCGGCGGCGGTCAAGGGCGGCCTGAATTTTCTGGATGTCGATGTTAAGCTGTGAAGGACATCCGTCTACGATACATCCGAGTGCATTTCCATGGCTTTCGCCGAAGGTTGTAACTGTAAAATTTGTTCCGAAAGTGTTATTGCTCATAGAATCATTTTAATTGTTTAGCGGAAAAATGAAAATACAGAAGAAGAAAAATCAGTAGTCTGTGAAAACTGTCTGGTTTTTGTTATGACGTTTTCCCCAGTACATACGGTTGTCTGCTTTGTCTATGAGTTCATGGATAGGAAGATCCGGTTCGCTGAAAGAGATTCCTGCAGTAATTGTAATGGAAAAATAAATCTGCTTATCGGGGTAGGCAAAAGAAAGTTCTGAAATCTGCCGTCTCAGATTATCAATTTTCTGAACAAACTCAGCCTGGTTTGTGCCGTACTGTTCCAGAATCAGGAATTCTTCACCGCCCCAGCGGCAGTTTGTAGTTTTTGTTGATTCGTATTTTGCCATCAGGTTGCTTATGCGGGCCAGAACATCATCCCCGATGTTGTGGCCGTAGGTGTCGTTGATAACCTTGAAATCGTCTATATCCAGAATAGCAACAGCGAAAGGGCGGTTATGGAATGTGTAATCATCCTTTACTTTGTCAAATCTCTGCCGGATTGCGTGGCGGTTGTAAAGCTGGGTCAGTTCATCACGGTCTGCTTCGTCGCGAAGTCGCTTAAGGGAATCTTTATAGCGGGTCTTGAATACACTGCTGAAAGCAATGGCAACTGCAAAAATGCCCGCTGAATTTGAAAGATGAACAATCAGAATCTGAGCTCTGGTAAAAAATCGGAAAGGTTCATGCAGGTGAGTTACTACGGCAATAATGATGTAAGTCAAAATCGAAAAGAAAAGAATGATTCTGTGATGGAGCCTTCGTTCAGCTTTCGGGTTTTCAATGGAATGGAAATAGGAGGCTGTAATTGAAATAAAACAGTAGTTCTGGAATCCCAGCTCCCAGCCGCCATAAATACCGCTCAGAATGGTCTGAACCATTAATTCAATCATTACAAAAAACAGGAAATAACTGGCCTTTTCATTTGGCTTTACTTTCCGTGAAAAGAGTTCTATGGCCAGATAAAAAAAGAGAGCACAAATATTCTGTGAAAGGAAAAACGAATCATGCAGGATAAATATAGAAATAAGAGAAAAAGTGCTACGGATAATAAATACACCAATTAAGAGTTTCTGATAGAAAAACAACTGGCGTCTGAATTTCTCAGCCATGTTTCTATTCTAGCGAAGGGGAAAATATTAAACAATCGAAGAGGAGGTGTGACTATCAATGACATATTTTTTGCAATTCACTATAATAAATGAACATTTTTTAAAGTATTCTTTGGAGGAATATCGAATGAAAGCAATCGAAATGGAAAAGGCTTACGATCCTAAAACTTTTGAAGATCGTATTTATGGTGAATGGGAAAGCAAAGGCTACTTCAAGCCTGCAAGCGATGAGGCATCTCCTGTAAATGCACAGTACAAATGCCAGTGTGAAGCATGCAAAAAAACAGACACCTATGCCGTCGTCATTCCTCCTCCAAATGTTACCGGCGTTCTTCACATGGGACACGGGCTCAATAACACTCTTCAGGATATCGTAGTCCGCTACCACCGTATGCGCGGAGACAACACTCTCTGGGTAACTGGTACAGACCACGCAGGTATTGCAACTCAGAACGTTGTTGAAAGAAAACTTAAAGCTGAAGGCAAGACTCGTAACGACCTGGGCCGCGAAAAGTTTCTGGAACGCACATGGCAGGTAAAAGAAGAACACCACAACATCATCGTAAAACAGCAGAAAAAACTTGGTAACTCAACTGACTGGGACCGCGAACGTTTCACATACGACGAAGGTCTTTCAGGTGCTGTTCGTGACGTATTCGTTACTCTTTACGAACGCGGACTTATGTACAAAGGTAAACGCCTTGTAAACTGGTGTCCTCGCTGTGGAACAGCCCTTGCCGATGACGAAGTTGACCACGAAGATACACAGGGTGCAATGTATCACCTTTACTATGAATATGCCGACGGAAGCGGAAAGATTGAAGTTGCTACAACTCGTCCTGAAACTTTCTTTGGTGATACAGCTGTTGCCGTAAATCCAAAAGACGAACGCTACAAGGCAATCGTTGGAAAAATGCTCAAACTTCCTCTCACAGGAAAAGAAATCCCTATCATCGCCGATGAATACGTTGATATGGAATTCGGAACCGGTATGGTAAAAATCACACCGGCTCATGACCCTAACGACTGGGAAGTTGGTAAACGCCACAACCTTGAAGTAATCAATCTTCTTACTCCGGACGGAAAAATGAACGAAAACGTTCCGGAAAAATACCGTGGCCTTAAACCAGAAGCAGCACGTAAACTTGTAATCGAAGACCTTACAGAAGCAGGACTTTTCAAAGAAGAAGAAAAGATGGTTCATTCAGTTGGTAAATGTTACCGCTGTAAAACTGTTGTAGAACCTTACCTTTCTGACCAGTGGTTCGTAAAAATGAAGCCAATGGCCGACAAAGCCCTGGCTGCATGGAAAGCAGGTGAAATTCAGTTCTTCCCACAGAAATGGGAAAATACTTACGAACAGTGGCTGGTAAATATCCGCGACTGGTGTGTAAGCCGTCAGATCTGGTGGGGTCACCGTATTCCTGCATGGTACTGTGAATGTGGTGAAACAATCGTTAGCCGCGAAGATCCAAAATGCTGTCCAAAATGTGGCGCAGGCGCCGAAAAGCTCAAGCAGGATCCGGATGTTCTGGACACATGGTTCAGTTCATGGCTCTGGCCTTTCTCAACTTTGGGATGGCCTGAAAATACAGAAGACCTGGCAAAGTTCTATCCTACAACAGCCCTTGTTACTGCATACGACATTATCTTCTTCTGGGTTGCACGTATGATTATGGCCGGCCTTGAATTTACAGGAAAGGCTCCATTCCATGACATTTACATTCACGGTCTTGTACGCGACAAGCAGGGACGCAAAATGTCTAAGTCTCTTGGAAACGGTATGGACCCTCTTGAAATCATCGACATGTACGGTGCCGACGCCCTTAAGTTCACACTTGGTTTCATGTGTGCTCAGGGACAGGATATTCTTATCGATAAAGACAGCTTCAAACTTGGTTCACGTTTCTGTAACAAAGTCTGGAACGCAAGCCGCTACATCATGGGTAACCTTGAAGGACGCACTCTTATTCCAATTACAGACGCTGACCTTACAGAACTGGACAAATGGATTTACAGCCGTCTTGATAACGCAACACGCATTGCACGCGAAGCCCTTGAAAGCTACCGTTACAATGATGCCGCAAGTGCCATGATGGAATACTTCTGGAACGAATACTGTGACTGGTACGTTGAAGCAACAAAACTTTCTTTCAAGAACGGTGACGAACACGAAAAAGACCGCGTAGTTTCTGTTATCCTGAACCTGCTTGAAGAAAACCTTCGTCTGCTTCACCCATATCTTCCATTCGTAACAGAAGAAATCTACGCAAAACTTCCTCTGGCAGAACTGGTAGAAAACCGCAAGAAGGCCGGTGCAAACAAGATCATCACAACTTCTGAATACAACGGCATGATCATCAATGCTCCATTCCCAGAACCAAGTGATGACCGCAAGAACGACGCTGTTACAAAACGCTTCGACGTTCTTAAAGACCTGGTTGGTAAAGTTCGCGCACTCCGCGTTGAATGTGGAATTGACCCGGCACTTAAGATCAACATTGCAATCAAGATTGAAAAGGGAAGTGATGCCGAAGTTTGTATCGCTTACGCCGACATGGTTAAACTCCTTTCTGGTATTGCAAACATCGACTTTGTTGATGCAAAACCAGCTTCTTCAATCGGTACAGTTGGTGTTGGCTTTGAAGCCTTCATCCTTCTTGATGATTCAATCAACAAGGAACAGCTTCTTACACGCTTCCAGAAAACTCTGGAAGAACACAAAAAATATGCCGAAAGAAGCCAGAACAAGCTGAACGGAAACTTTGCCCAGCACGCTCCAAAAGAACAGGTTGAAGCCGAAAAAGCAAAACTTGCTGAAGAATTGAACGTTGTTGAAAAAATGGAAGTTTACATTAAAGAATTGATGTAGTTTAAATAATGCGAGTTTTCACGGTTTTTACGAAGTAAAAAGGCGAGCCTCTTGCGAGCCAGTGGAAACTCGGTAAGCAGACCGCAGGTCTGCGACACAATCCTCGGTGGTGAATGCTGCCGGGGATTTTTTTTTATGCATAGTAATGTCACTCATACGGTTTTGTGATATAATAACCTATCATCCGGAAAAATGAGGCGCCTATGGCAAAACAGAAGTACGAAATGAAAACAGAACGGTCTCTGAAAATGAATGAAGAAGGTCTTCTTCAGCTCAGCGGAACAGTTCTGGCGCCTTACATGCAGCTTTCAACAGCCCTTATCGGAAAAGCCCGTCACGCAGGCGGAAATATGTTCCGCCACCAGATGGACACACTTGCCATTCTCATTGACTACGGTTATATCGATCCTGTTCTTCTTAAAGCCTCTCTGGTTCACGACACAATCGAAGACATAAAAGACTTTTCTCCTGATCTTATCCGCAATGCTGATTCTGACGGTCCGGAAGTTCTGGAACTGGTTATGGAAGTAACAAAACGTGAAGGAGAAGCAAAGCAGGATTTTCTGCGCCGTATCATAGACCACGGAAGCCAGAAGGCAAAAATCCTGAAATGTGCAGACCGCATTTCAAACATGATTTCCCTGGGCTACGTTACAGACAGCGAGTTTATTGAACGTTACTGTAACGAAACAGAATTCTTCCTTCTTCCGATTGCCATTGAAGTAGACTTCAATATGTACCAGGAACTGATCAATCTGATTATTACCCGCCGTAAGTTCCTGGAAGACTGGAAAAAAATCAACAACTGATTTTCTGAATTCGGATTTCTCCGGTGTGTAGTTAGACACTACAATCTGTGGTAGAATGATGGTATGAATCCTGAATTTGAAAACCGCCTAAAAAAAATCGAAACAGAAATTAACCGCGTAACGGAACTTAATGACATCTGGAAAAAGAATTCCTTCGGCACTCTGCCTGATGGTGTGTGCTCTGATAACGGAGACCTTTACCTGAAATGTCTTCTGGATCCAAACCGCAATCTTATTTCTCAGGGCGGGAAACGCTGGCGTCCGCTTTTTACAACACTTATAGCTGATATGGTTGCTTCCGGAAAACCGGCAGAAAAAGAGTCTGCTTCAGTTCTTGCATACCGCCTTGCCCCGATAGTTGAATTTGTTCACACAGCAAGTCTTGTTCATGACGACATTGAAGACGGTGCCGACCTTCGCCGCGGAAAGCCATGCGCACATATTACTTTTGGACTGGATACAGCGCTGAACGCCGGAAGCTGGTTTTATTTTGAAGCCCTTTCGCTTATAGATGCTCTTGAGGTTTCCGATGCACAGAAGCTGATGCTTCACAGAACAGTGGGTCAGGAACTCCGCCGTCTGCATCTGGGGCAGGCTATGGATATTTACTGGCACAGGAATCCGGGTGTATTTCCTACAGAAAAGGAATACGAAGCTATGGTCCGCCAGAAGACAGGAACCCTTGCAAACCTTGCTGCCCGTCTTGGAGCTCTGGCAGGCGGGGCAGACGAAGAACTAAGCGAAAAGCTTGGAAAGGCAGCCAGCTATATCGGTATGGGCTTCCAGATCATTGACGATGTAATCAACCTGACTACAGGGAATGTGGGAAAGAAACGTGGTGACGATATTGTAGAAGGCAAGAAAAGCCTTCCGGTTCTGATTCATGTACGCAATCATCCTGAAGACAAAGAAAAAATCGCGGCCTTTATGGAAACTGCCAGAAGGGAAGGTATTGAAAGCGATGCAGTTGAAGCCTGCATTGCACTTCTTGAAACCAGCGGATGTATCGGCCAGGCCTGGGAAGAAGGCGTGAAGGTGATTGAAGAAGCCTGTGCTTCCTTCCGTGAACTTGGCGGTGAATGCGGGGAATCTTATTCTGCATTGATTGAAGAACTTTTCAAAGGAATGGTGCCGGCTAAGGCATAAATTCAGTAAATTTATAAGCATGACAGAACGCGCAGATATTTTGAACAATCAGGCTATTCTCCTTGCAAAAGACGGGCACTTTTCAGACGCCATCGCATGTCTTCGCCGTGCTATCCACATTGACCGCAACAATTATCTTGTGTGGTTCAATCTTGGAATCACCTACCGTGATGCCGGTGACATGATGGAAGCACTGAACGCTTTCCGAAACGCATTCAGAATCAGTCCGCAACGGGAAGATGTGGTGGAAACTCTTGCAGTGCATCTTCTGAACATGCATATGATTGATGAAGCCTTTGCAGTCTGCCAGGACGGACTGGACTTTCATCCTGTAAGCGGAAAACTCTGGAATCTTTGCGGTGTGCTGCATTTTAATTCCAGTGAATATGAGCTTGCTTCTGAAAGCTTTGAGATGGCCGTTACAATTGATCCGTACTATTCTGATGCCCTGTATAACCTGCGGGATACTTATATGGAACTGAAAAATCCTCAGGCTGCGGGAATAATTGAAAAGCGAATTATTGAACTGGAAGGAAAACTGAAATGAGAAAGATTTATAAAGTGAGCCGTGTGAATGAAAACAACGTGGATATAATTCCATTCGATGAAAGTGCCTGCTCAACCTGTTCGGGTTCCTGCTCCGGCTGCAACGTTGTCATTCAGGCAAAAAATCCAAAAGGACTTGAACTCAAAACCGGCATGAAGGTGAAGGCAAACGTTTCTACAGCATTTCAGTCTTTCTGCAATGTGATTGCCCTGGTAGTTCCTATTGTTTTTGCGGTTTTCGGATTTTTTGCTGCCCCGGTTCTTGCAGGCTTTTTCAACGCAGAGCTTACAGAAAGCTTCAAGGCTTTCTGCGTTCT
The DNA here is from genome assembly GCA_045617385.1 of Treponema sp. Lineage (GTDB taxonomy): Bacteria > Spirochaetota > Spirochaetia > Treponematales > Treponemataceae > Treponema_D. The sequence goes on along the minus strand of JAZLIM010000091.1, from coordinate 6,840 downwards.
GGCATTTCTTTTTGTGCCGGCTCTGTTAATCTTTCTTTTTACACGTAAGAGAAGTGAGCTGGTAGAACTTCAGATTACCGGCATCATTGACTGACGGTTTTATTCAGTAACTTTAAAAATCCATTCCAGAAGCGGCTCATTCCAGCGGAATTCCTTCATGAAAGGTCCGTCCAGCATTCCGAATCCGTGTTTTCCCCATTCGTACATGTGGAATTCGCAGTTTTCAATCTTTTTTTCTGTAAGGGCATCGTAAAGGGCTACGGAATTCCTGTAGTCCACAACATTGTCATCTTTGCAGACAACCACGTAGGCTGGAGGCATGTCATGGGGAACGTTCAGTTCCATGCTGAACCGGTCTTTGCGTTCCTGAGTCTGGTCTTTCCCAAGAAGTGATTTCCTTGACCAGCGGTGGGCAAGGTCATCCTGCATTGAAACTACAGGGTATACAGGAATACAGAAATCAGGTTTCAGAGAAACACTGGTTTCAATTCCAAGTTTTTCAAGTTCATTTACAGTGGAACCGAATTCGGAGGCCATTGTAACAAGGTGTCCGCCTGCGGAATAACCGATTACACCAAGCTTTTCGGGATTGATTCCAAAATCTTCTGCATTTTCACGGACAATCTGAATTGCCCGCTGAAGGTCTTCCAGCATGGCAGGGTAGGTCCATCCTTCTTCATTGGTGCGGTATTTCAGCATGAATGCTGTGATGCCCTGTTTTGAAAACCAGTCAGCACTTTTGTGTCCTTCATTGTAAAGTCCAAGGTGATGGTAACTTCCGCCAGGGCAGACGATTACTGCAATTCCGGTGTTCCGCTCAGGATCAACCGGTTTATGCATGTACATTACGGATTTTTTTGATTTCATTCCGTTGACATTCTTCCATAAATAAATGGTGGCATCTTTAGCAGAAAGCATGGAAGCGGAAAAAATCATTATAAGGGCTGATAAAAGAATATGTTTTTTCATGCGGAACGGATCCTTTTTTTTGAAAAATGCGAAACAAAAGATTATGTAAAGAAGTTACCATTTTCTGCCGATAATTGACAAGGAGTTTTATATTTTGAAAAGAAAGTTATTGCCGGTACTGGCAATGCTTGTTTCTTCGGTTTTATTTCCGGTATTCGGGGAAGAAATTCCTCCTAATACGGCAGAAGAAACAGAGCCTGTCAGATATCAGTTTATTCAGCAGTTCAAATGGAAGCCTGTAGATAAGGCCAAACAGTATGAAGTCTCTGTTGAGTCCTTTGAGGACGGTGAATGGAAATTTGAAACAAGTTCACGAACCAGGAAGACTTCTATTCAGATGCCTCTTTACCCTGGAAAGAAGAGAGTTTCTATCACCTCTCTGAATGTTCTTGGCCGCCGCGGTCAGCAGACTGAATGGGCGGAATTTGTTGTTCTCAGCGAAACACAGCCGTATCTTTATGCGGATTATCTTAAAAAGTCGAAAACCTGGAATTCTCCGCTTCTGCGTGTAACAAAGGCAGAAAACGAAATTCTTGAAGACGTTGATGTTGAATCCGAACTGGGAGACCCTGAAAACTCCTTCTTCCTGAAAGGTAAAAACATCTTCCTTACAGAAACCCGTTTCTATATGGTTCCTGTAGACAGTTCCGAAGAGGGGAAACCTTACGAAGCCTTCAATAAAATGCGTACGGTGAGTCCTCTTAAAGTGGTAAGAAATGACTTTGACCGCCCGGGTGTTGTTGTTGAATATAATCCTGATGATCTTTATTCAGGATACTACCAGATTGTTGCAGAAAACCCAGGTAATCAGAAAACACATCTTGATATTCTTGTTCTCGCAAACCGTGAACCGGAATTCAATAAAGATCAGTTTGAATATTATCCGAACTACGAAACGAACCTTCTGAAAACGAGCCAGGTAAGTGCAGAAGGAAATACACTTACACTTACAGGATCCGGTTTCACAGGAGACACAGTTTTTTCTCTGAACCCTTCTACAGCCGGTATTCCGTATCCTTTTGCTTCAGCAAAAGACCGTACAAAAAATGAACTGGAAGTTGCAAAAGTTGATACTCTGAATGCTTCGGGTGATATGAAGATTACCTTCTCAGTTAATCCTTCAGCTCTTGCCCCAGGGTACTATAACCTTATTGCCGAAAACGCCATGGGACGGTCTGAAATCCAGGTCCTTATTTCGGATTATGAACTTGAAGCTTCCGATGTTGAAGTAAAGGATCTTGCTTCGCAGAAAGCAGACAAGAGTTCGCTTGCATTCAGCCTGAAAGGAAAAGGACTTGAACGCGAAAATGTTTACACTCTTGTTTCTGAAATGTCGGAAGAAACGGGATTAAGTGAACGTATTCCTTTCCTTGTTGCCGATGTAAAAGGAAACGGAAAGAAAACTGTAATTCAGGGTGACAAGGAAAAAGTAAAGGAAGGACTTTACGCTCTGCTTGTAGAAACCTCAGATACTACTCTTGTAAAGTTTGTTGAGTTTAATAAAAAACTCAAGGCAAAACTGGTTGAGCTTTCTGATGATGAAATCAGAGCCCGCTTTATTCGTCCGGCAGGATTTACTCCAACGGAAGCCGGTGCAGAAATTCTTTCACAGAACGGACCGGAACTTTCGTACTTCCCGTGCGAATATAAATTCCTGAAACGCCAGAAGATTTTCATTCCTGATTTTGAACTTCAGGGCGGAGTCAGCTCAGACTACTGGAATTTTGGAAACAACGACAAGATTCCTACTGTCAGCGGAAATCTTACACTTTTGAATTTCAACTGGCTGCGATTGAATGCAGGTGGTTCTTACAATATTCCGTATCAATTTGCCTCCGCTGAAGCTGGCCTGGAACTTATTATTCCGGGTGAAGTTTTCCGCCCTTACATTGGGGCAGGTGCCGGATGCAACTTCTTCTTTATGGAAGACGACAAGCCTTACGGAATTTTTGCCTATGCAAAACTTGGTCTTGTAATGGCAAACTTCCTGGACATCAGTTATAACCTGCATTATTCCGGAGCCGACAGGTTTATCGGACAGAGCTGGGGAACTGAGGGAAATCCATTAACAGCTGATTATTTCTATGATGATATTTCTGTTGGAATCCGCATTCCTCTCAGAGGAAATTACTTCAAACAGAAACCTATAAACGAAACCCTTACAGTTACAAAAAGCGGAACCGCAAACGGAAGTGAATACAAGATGCACAGAAAAATCAAAAAGCTTGTATTTGCAAACGGTGTGAGCGAAGTGCGCGAATTCTCGAACATGGAAATGCTTACAGATGTAAGCCTTCCTGACACTCTTAAAGTGATCGGAAAAGATGCTTTCCGCGGATGCTTCAACCTTAATACTGTTTCAATTCCAAACGGTGTTGAAGAAATTGGAGACGGTGCTTTTGCTGACTGTCCGTCTCTCTTCCGCCTGGTTCTTCCTCCATCTATTAAGCGAATCAGTCCTACAGCCTTTGAAGGCTGGACTGAATCACAGACTGTTGTTTATCCATGGAATGAAGATGACGAAACTGTGCGTGATCTTGGCGGAAACGAAACCAAGCTGTTCTTCCGTCAGAGGGCAGGATATACACGTACTCCATTTGAAGAACGGTATCTTTTCTCTTCTTACAATGTGGTTGGTGGAACTGCAAACCATGTTCTTGGAACAATCACTGTGGACGGAAAACGCTACCAGACAGTTACATTGCATGCAACAGCAAGTACAGATGAAAACCAGCAGGGACCTGGAATCAGTACAAGAGCCTCAAGGGAAATTGGAAAATATCTGGACAACGGTGAAGGCATAACTTTCTATGCAGAAGGAACCGGAGGAACATACAGAATTCACCTTCGCGATATGAATGGAAAAGGTGAGATTTATTATGACTTTGTTGTTCAGTCAGGAATCAGAAATAAAATCACAATCCCTTACAAAAAATTCGCAAGTTACGGAAAGAAGAATGTTTCAAAAGAAAGCCTTTCTATTGAAGTCAGAAACAGACTTGCAGACGGAACTAAAGACTATACTCTTACACTGTTCGGATTTGAGTCATACAGGAGGAACAAGAAAAAATGAAAAACAGATGCACATTGATTTCATTGCTTTTTAGTCTCTTCCTTTTTGGCGGCTGTTCGTTTGCCACTATCCTGAACGAAAAGCTGGATTTTAAAGCTCCTGCAGATTACAGATATGTAACAGTTTATGCAGATAACGAAACAGGCGAGAAATTCCGGTATGACCTTGACCGGGGTTTTGAATACGGAAAATCAGAATTAAGTTTTGCGGCAATGCTGGAAAATGAAAAATTCCTTGAGTGGGTTCTTGGCCTGAAAAACGGAAACTACAGTATTCTTGGATTAAGTACTACTGATTATTTTACTTACGAAGAATATATATGGCCTGACTACGGGAATTATCAACATGTTAAAAGGATAATAAAAACTCCGGAAAGCGGTAAGCTTTTTTCTCCTGAAAAAAATTTTACACTGGCAGATACCCGTTCTGAAATCCACCTCTTCTGGAATTCTCCGCTGAAGAAAATACTGATTCACGGCAATGACCTTGACGACAGTGTTTTTGAACTTGAGCTTCCGGATCCAGTAAGTTACGGAGATTCAATTCAGATTTCTTACAGCGAATTATGTGAGAACGAAAGCTTCAGGAACTGGAAAAACCGCCTTTCTAAAAGAGATAGAAATTATCAGATGATTCGCGGGTTTACATCAAGCCCTGTGGCCGGAGACTTTTATTCCACATTTACTGTTTCCCGGGAAGTAAGTGAAGTGTATCTTTCCTGGGGCTATGGCTTTACAGTCCGTATATATGCAAATAACGGAACTGGTTCGTATTACGATGTGTCAGTAAATTCCGGTTCCTCAAGCGGCTATTTATATCTGGAAGATCTTGCAAATGATATAGGATTCTATAACTGGGCAATGAGTCTTTATAACGAAAATAAATCTGTAATCGGATTTTCAAAGACTCCGAATGGCCCTCTCTATACTAGTGATTCAATTTATATAAATAACGGGGAAAGTCTTTACCTCCGGTGGGAGAGTATTGTTGATTCTTTCCGTGTATATAAATCTTCCGATTCTGATGAATATTTCACCTACAGTTTTTCTTCACCAATCAGTTCGGGTAATTCAAGAAGTTTCTGGCTTAATAACATGCTTACGGAAAATCCTTCCTTTGCCAACTGGTACTTCAGCCTTGTTCCTTCCGATATGAATAAATGGCATATTGCAGGCTTTGAAGAAAGAAATACCGGATCTTCATACGTTAATTCGTTTGCAACAGTAAATGAAAACCATACAGAATATAATCTTGTCTGGGCTGAGAATTCAAATAATCATTATTTGAGAATTTATACAAACAACGGAACAGATGATTACAATATCGTGAATATCGGAAGCAGCATGAATGATTACGGAAACTCTGTAATTCAGGTGGACTGGTCAAGACTTTTCGGCATTAACGGAGTATATAGCGGAGTCAGTAACGGAGACCTTTCGTTAACCGGAATCAGTGATTCACCATATGGGCTTCCAGTCTGTACGCCTTCAGGAGGAACTCTTCAGGTTTCAGGAACTCAGAATACTTTCTGGTTCTGCTGGGGCGAAGGTCAGCTTCCTGAAAGCGGAACCCTTTACATTCCTGGGCCTACGACCTTGAAAATCGGGGAACGGAGAGAACTCCGGCTTGAAACAATCGGAGGTTCACCACTTTATTCCGTTTCTTATTCTTCAACTGATACTTCGGTAGCCACAGTTGACGGCATGGGATTCGTTCGTGGAGCAGGCGAAGGTACAGCCGAAATTCTTGCCACGATTTCTGCGGGAAGCAGAAGCGTAACCTATACAACCCCGGTTTTGGTTTCATCTCATCCTTTTAACCGGGTTTTGGAAGATAGAGACTTGAAAAGAATCAAAAGTATTTCTGCTTCAAGATTCAACGATGTTGTTGGAACTTATACAGGTTCCTATAACCAAAAAGGAATGTTCTTCAGAGAAAGGGACGGTGAGTGGATTTATACAAACATGTACAGTCCTGATTTTGCATGTATTTCTTCAGAAGGAAATCTTATGGCCGCTTCTTATGAAGACAGCAGTAAAGTTCTTCTTTCTTCTGGGGTCGGAGAGCTGGTTACAGAAATAGATCTTTCATTATTTACAGGAAGGAATATTTCAGGAACATACTGCCTTTCAATGAACCAGGACGGAACAAGAATTTATATCATGGCAAAAGATGCCTCAAATTCGGATTCTCCAGTTCTTGTTCTGATAAAAATTGAGTCTGGAGAAATGTTCTGTTCTGTAATTGAATCCTGTGAGGTTACCGGAATTCCAGAGAAAATAGGAACTGATTCTACAGGAAATACAATTATTGTTCAGTGCGGAGATTGTGTCTGGGCTTCTCTGGATGGTGGCAATTTCTGGTCCGTATCAGATGCTTCTGTTGTAACATCCGATATTGATAATTATGGAAATATTTACGTGCTCATGAAAATGACGGAGACATATTCTGCAATTGTGAAAATCTCATTGAATGAAGAAGAGCCTGTAATAATTTTACAGGACGAAGGAATTACAGATTTTTCTGTTTCACCTGAAGGGCACTATATTACTGTCTTCCAGAGCGGAGAACTTATTTATTCTCAGTTGAGCACACTAAATGGACCTGTCTGGGAGTCAAAAAAACTTCATCTTGCTGGAGATCATGTGCTTGAAACAGGAGAGAATTACATCTTTGCAGGTGAAAATAGAAAAGATGGAGCTGAAGCAGCCTATCTCTTTTACTGGTAAATAACTTATGGAGAAAAATATAATGGAAAAGCAGAAAGTAAAATATCCTATCGGATTCAAGCTTATTCT
>JAZLIM010000090.1:0-85664 GCA_045617385.1 Treponema sp. | reverse complement strand
GCGTCCTGACGGAACATTCAAAGAAATCCGCCGCCGCGAAACAATCGATGATCTTTTCGCAACACTTGATTTAGACGGTGTTAAGAATTTCAAATAATTAAATTTTCTGCCACAAAGAGCACATAGAACACAAAGAAATCAAGCAATTTTTATCTCTCTGTTTCTTTGTGTCCTATGTGGCCAAAAGGAAAAAAGAATATGTTAGTTAGTGAAAGAATGCAGGGACTCAATCCTTATGTGCCTGGTGAACAGCCAAAGGACCGTCCTTATATAAAACTTAATGCAAATGAAAACCCTTATCCGCCAAGCAAAAAGGTGATCAAGGCTGTAAATAAATTCATTAAAAAGAATCCTGAAAGACTCGCTCTTTATCCCGACCCTGATTCAATTGAGCTTCACGAAGAAATTGCCGACATGCTGAATAAAACAGGCGGCTGTCTTTGCAGAGCAAAGGTTGACGGAAAAAATGTTACTCCTGCTTCTGAGGATAAGATTCCGTTTACTGTAACAAAAGACATGATCTATACCGGAAACGGAAGCGACGAAGTTCTTTCTTTTGTCTTCTATGCTTTCTTTTCAAGCAACAAGAAATTTGTAATGCCTGAACACACTTACAGTTTCTATCCGGTTTATGCAGGTTTCTATAATATTCCAATGGACCGCATTCCTTTGAAAAAAGACTGGTCACTGGACACAGAAGCTATGCTTTCACATGCAAGTGAAAATGCAGGCGGAATAATTTTTGCAAATCCTAACGCTCCAACAGGTCTTGGATTAACAAGGTCCCAGGTTCGCGAAATGCTTTCCAAAGCAAGCAAAGATGAAATCTTTATCGTAGATGAAGCTTACTGTGATTTTGGCGGCGAATCGTGTATTCCGCTCCTTTCAGAATTTTCAAATCTTGTGATTGTAAGAACTTTCAGTAAGAGCCTTTGCGGGGCTGGTATGCGTCTTGGATTTATTGTTTCAAATCCGGAACTTATCAATACAGTTACAACTGTAAAGAACTCTGTAAACCATTTCCCTTTGGATGCTGTAGCTCAGGTTGCCGGAAAAGAAGCCTGCCGTGATATCGGTTACTATTGCGACTGCGCAAAACGTGTTGCCGATGCCCGTGACGATTTTTACAGCTTCCTCCTTAAAAAAGGATTTTATGCAATTCCAAGCCAGACAAACTTTATCTTTGCAAAAAAAGAAGGCCTTGCCGGAGAACAGATCTATAAAAAGATTAAGGAAGAAGGAATTCTTATCCGTCATTTCAAGACTCCCGGCATAGAAGATTTTGTACGAATCACAATCGGAACACCTGAGCAGATGGCAAAGCTTAAAGCTGCTTTTGAAAAACTGTAATTTTACTGGAGATTAAAATGAAACTTTTACTTATTTCAGATATTCACGGAAACGCAGAAATTCTTGATAAGCTTGATGATGAATTCAAAGCTTGTGATGCAGTTCTTTTTGCAGGTGATTTTGCAGAAGCTTTTAAAAACGAAACTGCAAAACCTGTTTTAGATAAACTTTCAGCAAAACATGAAAATGTTTTTGCTGTTCTTGGAAACTGCGATGAACCTGATTTTATTGACGCAGTAGATGCCTGTGACATGAACTGTGAAAGAGCAATTGTTTACCACGAAGGGCTTGCAGTCTGTGGTTCAGGCGGAGCTTCAGTTTTCACAGGAAAAACCCCAAACGAAAGAACAGAAGAAGATCTGGTTTCTGATTTTGAAATCTGTAAAGCGGAATCACTTGATAACCTGATTCTCATTTCCCATAATCCTCCAAAAGATACAGTCTGTGATGCTATTAATGAAAGCCTTCATGTAGGAAGCCAGATGTTCAGAGATCTGATTTCTGAAATCAAACCGCTTGCAGTTCTTACAGGGCACGTTCATGAAGGATGCGGAATTGATAAAATCGGTGACACTGTTGTAGTTAATCCTGGAAGCCTTGGTGAAAAAGGAACTTACGCAGTTATGGAAGTTCTGAAACAAAATGATTCCTGGGTTGTTTCAAATACAGAACTCAAGCAGATTTAATTCTGATCAAATATCTGAAAGGCAGATATTTCAGGGAGAAAAATTATGAAAAAAGTTGCAATAGTTTTAGTTCTTTCTTCTCTGGCTTTTTCCGTTTTTGCTGAAACAAATTTCAAGCACATCAGTCTTGTGTCTTTTAAGAATTCAGCCACTTATACAATCGGCCAGGATGTTCAGTCTTATACAGCTGAACGTACAATTCTGCCTTTCTCAATCAATAAATACGAAACAACTTACAGCCTCTGGTATCAGACAAGAGTGCGTGCCGAAAAAATCGGTTATTCTTTTTCCAATATGGGAACTCCCGGTTCTGAAGGAAGAACCGGTTCAGAACCAAACGATTATAACGGAACAATGCCTGTAACAAAAATCAACTGGTATGATGCAATCGTCTGGTGCAATGCACTTAGCGAACTTAAAGGATATACTCCATGTTACACTTACAATGGAGAAGTCCTTAAAGATTCAGGAGATGCCCGCTGTGATCTTGCTGAGTGCAACTGGAAGGCAAACGGCTACCGGCTTCCCTCCGAAGCTGAATGGGAATACGCAAGCCGCAGAACAAAATACGGACTTCAGAAAGGAAACCTTGTAAGCGGTCAGATCGATTCGGAAGGAAAAAGTTTTCCAGAAATGGACTCAACAAAACTTTGCTGGGACGCATTCAATTCAACAGAAACAAAACCTGTTGGAATTGCAGGTACACTTTTTACTCCTGATATGATTCCTGAAAACGGAAGCGGAAATGCAAATGGCGCAGGCCTTTTTGATATGTCCGGAAATGTCCTTGAATACTGCTGGGACTGGTTTGCAGATTACAATAAATCTGAATCTGACTATGGTCCTTTAGTTGGTGACCAGCGTGTCTGTCGTGGCGGAAGCTATTCTGAATATACTCCGTTCACTTACTGCGGCGACCGTTACTCTTATGACCCAAACGAGGCTTATAACTTTACAGGCTTCCGTTTCTGCAGAACAATTACTGAGTAAGAATGGAAAAACCCTTAGTAATCTGTTCCACTTTACTGATTGAAACTTCTCCTCAAAGCCTTCCTCTTGGGGCCGCCTGTATTGCATCTTCCTTAAAAAATCGTCCTGAACTTAAAGAAAAAATCCTGGTTGTTTTACGTGATGCATCTAAAGAAAATCCCGGGTTTGTTGAAGCGTCGAAAAAGAGTTTTGATGAATCAATTTCCTGGCTGAAAGATGAAATCTTAAAAGGGGAAGCACCAACGTTTTTCCTGGCTTCCGTTTATGTATGGAATCGCCGGGAACTGGAAGCTCTATCTGTTCTGATAAAAAAAGAATTCCCCTCGTGTATCACAATTGCCGGAGGACCTGAAGTTACGGCAAGTCCTGAAAGTTTTTCAGGTTTTGATTTTCTTACTACAGGCCCTGGCGAAAACCAGACATACAGAATCATTTCAGAAATTCTTTCTGGAAAGAATCCCGAAACCTTTCCTAAAATTATAAGTTCAGTAAATCTTCAGGAAGAAGTTTCACTTCTTCCTTCTCCGTATCTTGACGGAACACTGGATCCTTCAAAATACGGAGGCGCTCTCTGGGAACTTGCACGCGGGTGTCCTTTCAAATGTTCCTACTGTTTTGAATCAAAAGGGGAAAGTAAGATCAACTATTTTCCAATGGAACGGATAAAGGCTGAACTTGAACTTTTTGCAGAAAAGAAAATCCCCCAGGTTTTTGTACTGGATCCTACTTATAACGCAGACAAAAAAAGGGCAGTTGAAATCCTGAAACTGATTGCACAAAAGACTCCGGATACATTCTATTATTTTGAAGCAAGGGCTGAATTTATTGATCAGGAACTTGCACGGGCTTTTACAAAAATTCCGTGTGCTCTTCAGTTCGGTCTTCAGAGTGCTGACGAAAATGTTCTTCGTCTTGTACACCGTGGTTTCAACAGAAAGGTCTTTGTAAAAAATATTGGCATTTTAAATAGAGAAGGAGTGGTTTTCGGCTTTGACCTCATTTACGGTCTTCCGGGAGATACCTTCAAAGGGTTCAAACAGAGTATGGATTTTGCTCTTGGACTTTATCCGAACAATCTTGAAACCTTCTGCCTTTCCGTTCTTCCGGGAACAGTCCTCTTTGATGAAGCTGAAAAACTGAACCTGCACTTTGAAAAAGAAGCCCCTTATCATGTTCTTTATACAGACAAATACTCAAAAGAGGATTTAAAATATAGTTCAGAACTTTCCTTAAGTTGTACACTTTTTTATAACTTAGGAAGATCAGTACCATGGTTTTTAAGTTTTTGTAAGTTTTTCCATGAATTACCACATAGTTTTCTTCAAAAGTTTATTAAATGGTATGAAAAAGTATACAAAAACAGTATTTTAACATGCAGTTTTTCGTCTGATGATGACTATTTTGAGGTTCAGAAAATGCAGCTTTCATTTTTGAAGGATCTTCTTCATGAAAAACACCAGGATTTTGTTTATAAAACTCTGGAAGACATTGTTGTTCTGAACGGTGCTTTTTCGGTGAGTTCTTCTACAGGAAAACCTCAGAAAGTAAAGCTTACTTACCACCCTGACGATTTACTTTCTGAGTACGCACTTGATCCTTTGTTCTTTGCCAAAAACGCAAAACCTTACCGCTGTACCGTTCTTGTTCAGAACGGGAACTATAAACTTGTAAAAAATTAAGGAGCCTTTCGGCTCCTTTTTTTTAGAATATTTCCTTTACTTTTGTCATGAACTGGTTTCCGCGGTCAAATTCGTTCTGGAACATTCCAAAAGAAGTGGCTCCCGGGCTGAATACCACAGGCTGGATTTTTGTATTACAAACAGCCTCTTTTTCCAGGTTTTCGGCCACTTTGTGTAACATTTCGGTAAGAGAAGGGAAAGGTCCGTTATATTTTATGCCGGCTTTTTCAAGTTCCGGAAGTACTTTAGCTGTGGCTGTACCTTCAAGGAAATAAATGTCCTTTACGGCATCTTTATTCTTTGTAAGATAATCAGTGAGCTTTGTGAATTCAAGACCTTTGTCGGTTCCTCCGGTAAGGAGAATGACCGGTGTTTCAAAGCTCTTACAGGCTGCCACAACGCTGTCCGGTACTGTTGCGCAGGTATCGTTGTAGAATCTGTATGTAGTATCTCCGTAAGTCTTGTCGTGGAAATACTGAAGGCGGTGTTCAACACCTGGAAAGTCCTTCATGATCTTTTTGATCAGGCTTCCCGGTAATCCCATAAGGTACATTACCAGAGCTGCATTAAGAACGTTGGTTTTCATGTGGTCACCAGGAACTGAAAGTTCCCCGAGAATTGTTTCCGGTTCTTTCATGCCTGGAAGCAGAACTCGGCCGCGGAAGTTTCCGTTTTCGTTTTTTTCCTGCCATACGCCATATTTTCCTTCCGGAAGTTTCTGGTTCCAGTAACGAAGAATTGTTCCACGGCTTTCGGATGCGAATTCTTCTCCCCAGGTTGCAGATTTTTCAGGTCCGGTTCCCGGTTCGTCTTCACCAAAGTCAAAAAGGGAATAACAGCCCTTATCCTGGTCGGCGTAGATAAGCTTTTTGTCTTCTACGTAAGGGGCCATTGCACCATACCAGTTCTGATGGTCAGGAACGATTTTTGTGATTACTGAAATGTGAGGTTTAAGCAGGCCGCGTCCCCTAAGGTCTGCCAGCTGCCATGAAGAAAATTCGATTACAACAGGAGTATCCTGATTTGTGTTTTCAAGGAATGTAAGAGGACTAACTGTAATGTTTCCACCAAGAAATGCCTGGAAACCTGCTGTTTTTAAGCCATAGTAAATTGCAGAAACAGTTGAACTTTTCCCTTTGCTTCCTGTTACAGCAATTACAGGGGCTTTTGTGAAAGCAAGGAAAATGGAAAGGTCAGTTTCAATATTTTTGCTTGCGGCCAGGTATTTGTTGCCTTCGAATTTTACTCCCGGGTTTTTGATTACGCAGTCGGCATTTTCAAAATCTTCAATGCGGTGTTCTCCAAGGCGGAATGTGAGTCTTGATGTATCAAGTGACTTATCGTTCATTATGGAATCAACTGTCTTTTTCAGCTGGTCTTCGGTTTTCATGTCGGTAACCAGAACGTTAGCACCATGCTTCAGGAAAAAGCGAACGCAGGCTTCTCCGCCACCATTAAGTCCAAGTCCCATTACTGTAACGTTTTTGTCTTTGATGTCAGAAATGCTTTTGAAAAAACAGCCTTTTGGATAAGTGTGAGGCATATAAAACTCCATTTGATAAAAAAAAAGCCTTCCAAAAAGGAAGGCTTTGCCGGGAACCAGACTCGAACTGGCACGCCGATATACTCAGCAAGGGATTTTAAGTCCCTGGTGTCTACCATTCCACCATCCCGGCGACCCTTTAATAATAATTTTTATCCCTGAAAAAATCAATATGATGCAGTTTCTTTCAATTAAGGATGAGCAAAATGAGTTCTTATGCCGATAATCTAAACGTAAAGTTATATAAAAAAACGGAGAACAGGTATGAAAAAAATGTCCCCATTAGCCCAAAAACTCATAGGAGCTTTGGCTCAGGATGAAGGACGTAAAAGCGGGTTAAAACAGCTTCTTCCGGAACATGTTATTCTGGCTATGCTCAAAAACCGCAATGGAATCGGTTTTCTTGCAGCAAATGATTTCAACGTAAACTTAAATTCCCTTGTTACTCATCTTGAAAAATTTGTCGGGACTTCAAATGACGAACCTGTTTACAGTGAGGACCTTCCGGAAAGCCGTCGTTTTGTTTCAATGCAGGAAATTGCAGAAATTGAATCGAACGCTTTTCATAACGATTACATTGGAACCGAACATTTCATGCTGGCTGCCATTCGCGATGAAGGGGGACTTGTTTCTCAGTTTTTTACCAAAAACGGAATAATGCTTTCAGACTTCAGAAAAAAAGTTTCAGATATCCAGAAGCAGGGACTTTCATCAGTTCTTAATCCAAACGATGATATGGACTCTGTTCTTGGAGTAATGTTTGAAAACACAATGAACACTGAAAAGAAAAACCGTAATGTAAAAGACCTGATCGATAAAGCTGAAGTACACAAGTCATCAATTCTGAATCAGTTCAGCCGTGACCTTACAAGAATTGCTGTAGAAAAACTTGGGGATCCGGTAATCGGCCGTTCCGCAGAAATCGACCGCCTTATTCAGGTCTTACTCAGACGTACTAAAAACAATCCTGTTCTCCTTGGCGAACCTGGAGTTGGGAAGACCGCGGTTGTTGAAGGTCTTGCACAGCACATTGTAGAAGGTAATGTTCCAACCGGACTTCTGAATAAAAAAATTCTTTCTCTTGATCTTGCAGCTCTTGTTGCCGGAACAAAGTACCGTGGTGAATTTGAAGACCGTATGAAAAAACTCATGAACGAAATTGCAGAAGAAAGAAACGTAATTCTGTTCATTGATGAACTTCACACAATTGTTGGTGCCGGCGGAAATGAAACTCCAATGGATGCCTCAAACATTCTTAAACCGGCACTTTCAAGAGGTGAGATCCAGATTATTGGTGCTACAACACCAAAGGAATACACCAAATACATTGAAAAGGATATGGCACTTGAACGCCGTTTCCAGGTAATCAAAGTAAACGAAACAAGTGAAGAAGAAACTCTCCAGATTCTGAATGGAATCAAATCGAAATACGAAAAATATCATAACGTAATATATTCAGATGAAGTTCTTGAATATATCGTTAAGCTTTCAAAAAGATATATTTCCGAAAGAGTTCTGCCTGATAAAGCAATTGATGTTATGGACGAAGCAGGAGTTGCAAAGAAAATCCGCGAAGAAAACCGTCCTCAGGAAATTACGGAAATTGAAAACAGCATAAATGAACTTGTAAACGAAAAAGAGCTTCTTGTAATGCATCATGATTATGACAGTGCTGCTACTGTCCGCGATAAAGTTGTAGAACTGAAAAAGCATTTTGACCTTATCTGTGAAAACCTGAAATGCAATAATCATGTTCAGAATGAGATCACTAAGAACGATATTGCATCTGTAGTTTCACAGATGACGGGAATTCCTCTTGAAGAAATGGATGCCGGTGAAGCTGAAAAACTGGTTCACATGGAAAAGGAACTTCATAAATCAATTATCGGTCAGGATGAAGCTGTACAGATTATTTCCGGTGCAGTCAGAAGAAGCCGGGCCGGGATCAGTTCCGGAAAGCATCCTCTTGGTTCTTTTGTTTTCCTTGGACCAACAGGGGTTGGAAAAACTAAAATGGCAAAGACACTTGCCAAATTCCTTTTCGGCTCTGAAGACTCACTTATCAGAATCGATATGTCAGACTATATGGAACGTCACAGTGTGAGCCGTCTTGTAGGAGCACCTCCGGGATACGTAGGTTATGAAGACGGCGGTGTTCTTACAGAAAGAGTCAGAAGAAATCCGTACTCTGTGGTTCTTCTTGATGAAATTGAAAAAGCTCATCCGGATATTTTCAACCTGCTTCTTCAGGTTCTTGAAGAAGGGGAACTTACAGATAATCTGGGGCATACTGTAAGCTTTAAGAATACAATCATCATCATGACAAGCAATGCCGGTGCCCGCCAGATTACAACTGAAAGCCGTGCCGGGTTCAGCATGGATGAAGGAGTTCTTCCTTACGAAGAAATTAAAGGTTCTGCCCAGAATGAACTTAAAAAGTTCCTTTCTCCTGAACTCATAAACCGTATTGATGACATCATTGTATTCAGTCCTCTTTCAAAAGCCCAGGTTTCCGACATTCTTGATATTAAGATCCGTGAACTTGAAATCCGCCTTTCTGAAAGAAATGTAAGCATTACCCTTACTGAGGATGCCCGTGAATACCTTGTTGAAAACGGATATGAGCCATCTATGGGTGCCAGACCATTAAGAAGGATTATTCAGAAAGAAATTGAAGATCCGCTGGCAATTGAAATTTTGTCGCACAAAACGAAAGACTGTGTTAAAGTAGAAGTATGTATGTCTGAAGGAAAACTTTCTTTAGGATACGTTACAGTAAAAGAACTTGTTAGGAGTAAGTAAATGAAAATACTGATGGTAACTTCGGAGACTGTTCCTTTTGCCAAGACAGGCGGACTTGCTGATGCAGTTTCCGCTCTTGCAATTTCAATGAAAAAACAGGGGCACGATGTAAGAATCGTACTTCCTCGCTATTATAAAATTGACCGTTCAAAACTTAAGAAACTTGATGGTCCTATGGGTGTTGCCGCAGGCCAGGTAGAAACATGGTGTGCTGTTTATGAATCAACACTCCCGGGTTCCGATGTTCCTGTTTACTTCATTGATCATGAAGATGCCTACGGACGCGACGGAATTTACGGAACAAAAACAGAAACAGACTTCCACGATAATCCATACCGTTCAGCTCTTCTTTGTCATGGTGCTTTCCAGCTTTGCCGTAAACTCGGCTGGTATCCTGATATCATGCATGCCCATGACTGGTTCGCAGCTCTTGTTCCTGTTCTTCTTAAATGCGTTTGCCGTAACGGATATTTTGCTCATACTTCAAGTGTATTTACAATCCACAACCTTGGTTACCAGGGTGTTTACGGAAAGGAACAGTTCCCGGCTCTCGGTCTTGACTGGAATCTTTACTATGGTGCAGGCCTTGAACACAATGGAGCAATCAATCTGCTTCAGGCCGGTATTTCATGTGCAGATATGATTACAACTGTTTCTCCAACTTATGCAGGCGAAATGCAGACTGTAGAAGGCGGTTTCGGCCTGGACGGACTTCTTCGTGTTCGTACAGACTGCGTACGCGGTATTGTAAACGGATGTGATCTTGAAACTTGGAATCCGAAAATCGACAAACTGCTTCCTGCAAATTTCAGTGACAAGGATCTTTCAGGAAAAGCTAAATGTAAAGCTGAACTTCAGAAAAGAATGGGACTTCCTGTAAACCCTGATGTTCCTGTAATCGGAATTGTAACTCGTCTTGCAAGCCAGAAAGGTATTTCTGAAATGTTTGCTGCAAATTACGGATCAATGTTCGCAATGTGTACAAATATGGACCTTCAGTTTGCTGTTCTTGGAAGCGGTGAAAAATGGTGTGAAGACGAAATCAGTGTTCTTCAGAACAAGCTTCCGAATTTCCGTGCCTATGTTGGTTATGATGAATCTTTGAGCCATCTTATTGAAGCAGGCTCTGATTTCTTCCTGATGCCTTCAAGCTATGAACCTTGCGGTCTGAACCAGATGTACTCAATGCTTTATGGTACTCTTCCAATTGTTCGCCGTACAGGTGGTCTTGCAGATACAGTTGAACAGTACAACCAGAACTCAGGTGAAGGAACCGGATTCCTTTTTGATAACCTTACTCCTGGAGCTGTTTATGACACAGTAGGCTGGGCTGTCTGGGCTTACTACAACAAGAAAGACCATATTCTTAAGATGCAGAAAAAAGGCATGAACAAGAACTTCTCATGGGATCTTTCTGTTGAAGGATACATGAACATCTATTCAGAAGCTCTTTACCGCGGCTGTGGAATCAACACCGCCGACTGGAAGTAAAAAAGACTTCAATGAACAAAAAAGCGTCCTGAAAAGGACGCTTTTTTTTGTTTAAAATTCATACCTGAGAGGACCGTTAAAAACGCAAGTCACCTTGCATTTTAGGTCGTGTTAAAATTCATACCTGAGAGGACCGTTAAAAAACGCAAGTCACCTTGCGTTTTAGGTCGTGATTGATCGAATGAATTTTAATGCTTTGCATTAAAATTCATACCACTGTCCGTCTTTTGTCAGGTACCAGTCTGCAAGGAGCTGCTGTCCGTTTGCATTTGCCCAGGAAATACTTCCGTCGCGGTTCAGGATTACAACCTTTTTAGAGTTCTTGCATACCTTCATTGGCATTGAAGCCGAACGTTCGTAGGCGAATCGTTTCTTCTGTGGAATGTTATAGCTGTATACACGGTTTTTTCCGATGTTGGTGTAAAGATAATCGCCGCTAAGGTATGTAAATGCTTCAGGATCTTCTTCCGAGAACCTTAAGATGTTTGTCATTGTTGAAGTAGAAGGAACGTATGAGAATACATAGGAAACAGTTCCTGAATCGGAAGCCTGAAGGTTCATTCCGTAAATGATCTTTCCGTTAGTAGAAAGACCGTAAGTTACCTGGCCCGGAATCTTAAGAGGAACTGTTTCGAGTGTAAGAGGGTCTACACAGATTAAAGGACTTGCAGGACTTGTACTTGCAGATTTAGCAATATAAACCTTTCCGTCATTAAGGAGCACAGCATCCTGAATACCCATTCCCGAGAATACTTCGGAAAGCTTACGTTCCTCAAGGTCGTAAAGGTTTACAGTTGAACTTGATTCGATTTCAACTAGCTTGTCTCCGTAAATTGAAACACTCTGCAGAGTAGATTTAGGTGTAAAAAGAACTTCTGAAGCATTGGTCTGGCGGTCTACAATTTTTACAGGATTACGGGTCTGGCTTGAATAAAGAATGAAGTAATTCTTGTAAGTGATAAAGTTTGTTTCACCGCTTGTAGAGATAACCTTATCAACATTTCCGGTTTCATACGAAGAATTGTAAATTGAATCTTTCGTAAGGAAGAAGAAATCTTCTTCAGCAGGTTCACTGTCGTAAATCTTTGAATAGATGTCCTCTGTAATAAGAGTCATGTTTTCTATTTCCTGGTTTGGTGAAGCAGTCATTCTGTAAACTGAACCGTTTCTTGAACCAAGATAGATTTCATTTCCGTTTTTCTTTCCGCAGGAAATTACGCTTTCACCACGAGGACCTCTGACTCCTTTTACAATACGCTGGTTTGAAACTACAGAGTTTGAAATCTTTTCGACCATCTTAAGTTCGTAAAGGTTTTTACCGTCGTATTCCAGGTAGAAAAGGCTTTCTTCGTTTCCTTCTGAAAGGATGATAGGAGACGAACATGGAATTGTTGAAAGTGTTTTTCCTGTTGTGGCCTGGATTATGTAAATGTAATTGTCTTTCTGGCCTGCAAGGAAAAGGTTGTTGCAGAACATAGTAACGTTTGAAAGGCCCTGTACACATGTGAACTTTGCAGTACTTTTTCCATTCAGGATGTTGTAGTAAGTAAGGGTTCCTGTTGGTGAATACATAACGGCAGTTTTTTCTGTGTCACTGGTCTTGATGAAATTTACGATACTTGTATTTTCGCGGACTTTGTTTACTGTACTCCAGTCCGATGTTCTTACAAAGATTGATCCGTCAATTGTTGCAGTTCCGATAATCAGGTAATTTCCTTTTGCAGAGAAGGAAAGGGAAGTAACTGAATCTTTAAGCTTTTTGGTATATTTTTTTGTAAGCTTGTTCCAGTCCCATACAGTAACTTTGTTCAGTGCACCACCGTCTGTTTCATAAACGGCAATGTCATGGCCGTTAGGGGAACTTGCAGTAAGCATGATTCCTACATCGGAAACCTGATAGTGTTCACCCATTTCATCACCGGCCCATTTGATGATAAAGCCGTCATTACTTGCTGTATAAAATGAAGGTTCGCTGTAAGAAGATGTGATTACAGGACAAACCTGGTTTACCTGTTCCAGATGAGACTGGCTTGAAAAATGTGACTGACCGAAAGCAAGGGTAGAAATAAGTAAAGATGCTGTGACGTAAATAATCTTTTTCATGATATTATCCTTTCAGTTTTCCAATAAAATAATGAATGTCACCGGAAAGTCCGATTACAAAAAGTATAGCTATAAATGCAAGTCCTATAAACTGTGTATAGTACTGAATTTTCGGATTAATCTTTTTTCTGAAGATTGCTTCAATCAGGGCAAAAAGAATCATTCCTCCGTCCAGAACAGGAACCGGAAGAAGGTTCATAATGAAAAGAGAGATTGAAATCAAAGCCAGAAGTTCAAGGATGCTTGTAAGGCCGTTCCTGAAGTTCAGACGGAAACCTGACTGGACTGTGGAGCCTAGCATGTCTGTTACACGGGCAGGACCAGAAACAGCGGAATTAAGGTTCACCCCTTTAAAGAGGAGACTGATACTGCGGAATGTTATTCCTATGGTTTCGAAAGTCTGCATAAATGCATGACCAACTGCAGGAAAGAAACTCCAGGTTTCAGCTTCCTTTTTTACAAGAGATGAACTGTCAGCTGTAACACCGATTTTTCCGGCTCCGGTTTCCTTATCAAGGTCAGAGTGAACGGTAAACTCTTCTTCGTTTCCGTTTCTTAAAACTGTCATCACCAGGTCCCGGTCAGGATTTGTTGAAACCTGAAGAATGATATCCGAAAAGTCTTTGATTTCTTTTCCGTTTATTCTGATAATCTCGTCGCCGGAAAGAAGGCCTGCATCTCTTGCAGAACTGTGTACTTCCGGGTAAATCTCGTCTGCCAGAGTTATTCTGTTTGAATAGGAATAGTATGTGTAGCCTGTCATGGCAATTACTGTAAAAGCTATGAGTGCAAATAAATAATTAAAAAGAGGCCCTGCAAAACCTATGAAGGCACGTTTCAGTGGATGGCCGCCGTAAAGTGAATCAGGTTCTCCACAAATTGGAGTTCCGTTTTCAAGGGCGTCTGTGAAATCTTTTTCGCCCTTCATTCCGCAGTATCCTCCAAGAGGAAAAAGTGAAAGGCGCCAGTCAGTTCCTTTGAAAGTCTTATGGAGCAGGACCGGTCCGAATCCAATTGAAAAAGATTCAACCTTTACTTTGCAGATTTTTGCAGCAAAGAAATGGCCCAGCTCATGAAACAGAATCAGAAAGAAGAGAAAAAGAATTCCATAGAGCCATTTCATCCTATCTGGCTCCCAAAATATTTTTTTCTATGAAGTCAGATGCAAGCTCTCTTGCTTTTCTGTCCAGTTCAAAAACACGTTCAAATGAATCCGGAACTTCAGACCAGTCTTTAGAAAGGACATTTTCAGTTACACCTGAAATATCACAGTAAGCAATTTTCTTTTCAAGGAAAGCATGCACTGCAATTTCGTTTGCTGCGTTGAAGGCAAGGGGATAAGAACCTTTTTTCTTTACGCTTTCAAAGGCGTATTTAAGAAGAGGAAAGTCATCCATTCTTGGACGGAAGAAAGTAAGCTCCCTGTCAAAAAGGTCAAAAGGTTCCATGTAGTTTTTTACGTTTTCCGGATATGTAAGAGCCCCGATAATCGGATGCTTCATGTCCGGGTCTGAAGCCTGAGCGTAAATCATTCCGTCATTTGTTCTTACCATAGAGTGAATGATGCTCTGAGGGTGTACAACAACGTCAATCTTTTCGGCAGGCTTATCAAAAAGGTAAGAAGCTTCAATTACTTCAAGGCCTTTGTTTGCAAGAGTAGAGGAATCGATTGTGATTTTGGGCCCCATCTTCCAGGTTGGATGGTTCAGAGCCATTTCGAGAGTTACATCTTTAAGCTGTTCTTTTGTAAAAGTTCTGAAAGGACCGCCGCTTGCAGTAATCAGAATGCGGTCAACGTTTTCTTTTCCGGCCTGATTGATAAGGCTGAAAATAGCAGAATGTTCTGAATCTACCGGAATTATTTTTGCCCCTGTTTTTTCAGAAAGAGCCTTAACAAGAGGATAAGCCATTACAACTGTTTCCTTGTTTGCAAGGGCAAGGTCAATTCCCAGTTCCAGTACAATTTTTGAAGGAAGAAGTCCTGCTCCTCCTGCAATTCCGTTTACAACAATATCAGGTCTGCATTCAGAAATGAATGATTTCCAGTTTTCTTCAGAAGCATCGGAAGTAAGAAGAGAAGGACAGCTGAATTCACGGGAAAGAGTTTCGAGTTTTTCGCGGCTTGTGTGGGCTGTTATACCGCACAGTGAAAACATTTCAGGTTCGTTTCTGATAATATCAAGTGAACTTGATCCGATTGAACCTGTACATCCAAGAACAAGTACTTTTTTCATCATAAACTGTAAAGGAAGTGAAGTCCCATGTAATAAACAGGAATAGCAGCAATCAGTGAGTCCATACAGTCAAGAAGTCCACCGCGGCCAGGAACAAGTTTTCCTGAATCTTTTGCTCCGCATGAACGTTTGAAAACCGATTCTACAAGGTCACCGATAATAGCTGCAACTGCTGTGATAAATGCAAGGATAATGATTCTCCAGTATTCGCCATGGAAGAAATCAGGGAAGATTGCACGGATAACCACTGCAAGTGCAATATCTGTTATGATACCGCCAACGAATCCTGCAATACTTTTATTTGGACTTGCCTTGAAAATTCCGCGGTTGTTTTTTCCGAAGAGGATTCCAAAGAACCATGCCCCTGAGTCACACATGAATACGAAAACAAAGTAAAGAATAAGAAGAGGAACTGAGTCTTCGTAATAACAGAGTCTTGTAATGAAAGTAGGCATGTAACTGCAGTAGAACAGTGCCAGAATAGAAAATGAAATCTTTTCCAGGGAAACAGAAAATTCTTTTGCAGTAAAGCATTCAACAGCCATGATGAAAAGAATTTCAAGAGTGAATACCCAGAGAAGGATTTCAAGAGAAATATCGCTTAAAATGAAAATATAACCGAGAAGGGGAAGAAGACCGGCAAAAGTCATAACCAGGACTTTTGAAGTCAGTTTAATTTTAGAAGAAACAATTGAACAGAATTCGTAAGAGCCGATTACACAGCCGATGGTAATGATAATATTCAGTACCAGGTGATGCTGGAAGTTGAGAAATACAAGGCCCAGTATGATTGGAAGGCCGATAAAAAATGTAAGAAGTCTTTTCCCTATATTGCTCATTCTATTTTTCTTTCCCGAATCTTCTATGACGGTTCTGGAAAATTTCCAGATCTTCAAGAAATTCTTTTTCGTCATAATCCGGCCACAAAGTATCTGTGTAAACCTGTTCCGCATAAGCAACATGCCAGAGAAGGAAGTTGCTCAGACGGAGTTCTCCGCCTGTACGGATCAGAAGGTCAACATCAGGAGCTGCAGCCAGGTCCAGATTGTTTTTAAGTGTCTCTTCCGAAATATCTTCCGGATTAATTCCCTTGGAAACTATTTTACGGATTCCGCGAATTATTTCGTCACGTCCTCCATAGTTTACTGCAAGGTTTACAGTTAATCCCTTAAAATCTTTAGTTTTTTCCATGGCGTTTTCAAAATCGTCACGGATATTTTTAGGAAGACCTGAAATGTCTCCTATGTGGTTGATTCTGATTCCGTTTTCTTTATAGAACTCAAGTTCCCCGATAAGATGAACGTGAATCAGATTCATAAGAAATCCTACTTCTTCCTGAGCACGTTTCCAGTTCTCGGTGGAAAAAGCGTACAGAGTAAGGTATTTTACTCCGGCATCAGAAGCAGCCTTAACGATTCTTTTGGCAACTTTAAGTCCTTCCTGATGACCTTTAGTACGTACAAGATTTCTGTTCTGAGCCCACCGTCCGTTGCCGTCCATTGTGATGGCAACATGGGCAGGTATTCTTTCATAGTCAAGTGCCATTAGTTCTGCATAATGTCCTTGTCTTTTGCATCGAAGGCTTTGTTGATTTCTTCGATGTATTTGTCTGTAAGTTTCTGCAGTTTGTCTGTTTCAACTTTCAGATCGTCTTCTGTAATTTCACCGGCTTTCTGAGCTTTCTTCAGATCATCGTTTCCATCACGGCGGATGTTACGGATTGAAGTTCTGGCATTTTCAGCCATTGTCTTAGCCTGTTTTTCCAGTTCCTTACGGCGTTCTGCTGTGAGGGCAGGAATCTGGATGCGGATTACTTTTCCGTCGTTTGAAGGGTTGAATCCCAGGTCAGCCATAGAAATAGCTTTTTCAATTTCTGTGATGATAGACTTGTCGAACGGAGTAATGATTACGCTGCGTGCTTCAGGAATAGCAATTGTTGCTACCTGATTGAGAGGTGTTTTTGTTCCGTAGTAGTCTACGAAAACTCTATTGAAAATAGCGGCGTTAGCGCGTCCTGTTCTGAGTGTATTGAACTGTTCATTCAGAGAAGCAACAGTTTTCTGCATTCTTTCTTCGTTGTTTTCTGCCATTTTGTTATGGTCTCCTGTTTAATGAAATAAAACCGTCATCATTATGAAGTATAATGACCGATTTATTTCATCAAAAATCTGGACCCTTCGACAAGCTCAGGGACCGGTAATTAATGGACCCATCGAAAAATCTGGGACCGGTAATTAATGGCACCTTCCAAAGATGGAAGGGCCATAATTATAACAAAAACACCGAAACCTTTCGGGATCCGGTGTTTTTTAAGTTATTTGCCCAGAATAAAGAGTTTTGAGCAGGCGAAAGAAAGTTCAGCACCAGCTTCTTTTCCAACTTCTGCAAGTTTAGCTGTAACTGACTTTTTGTCGTCTTTTACGAACATCTGGTCTTCAAAACAGATTTCTGCCAGGTGTTTGTTGATTTTTCCCTGGAGGATTCCGTCTTTAACGTTCTGTGGTTTTGAAGCCATTTTTTCGTCCTGGTCCATAAGAGCCTGGAAGATTTCTTTCTGTTCAGCAATGTAAGATTCTGGAACGTCTTTCTTTGTTGTGTAAGCAGGTGTGAATGCTGCAATGTGGAGACAGCAGTCTTTTGCAAATGCTTTAACAACATCAGCATCAGAACCGTTGATAACAACGATAGCACCTGTTTTCTTGTCTGAGTGAACGTAGTAAGCTCCTGCAGCATTTGCAGGGATTTCTACAACTTCAACTTTAGCAACAGTCATGTTTTCACGGATCTTGATTGCCAGCTCTTCCATCATTGCTTTGTGTTCATCTGTTACAGATGTGTAACCCTTAGCAATTGTTACGTCCAGCATTTTTTCACCGAGAGCAACGAAGTCTGCATTCTTTGCTACGAAGTCTGTTTCACATGTCATTTCAACAAGAACGATTTTGTTTCCGTCCTGACGAACGAAAAGACATCCTTCTGAAGTAGCTCTTTCTGCACGTTTTGCAACTGCAGCAAGACCTTTTTCCTTCAGGTATTTTTCAGCTTCAACGATATCACCGTTACATTCTGTAAGGGCTTTTTTACAATCCATCATTGGAGCGTTTGTTTTTTCGCGGAGAGCTTTAACATCAGCTGCTGTAATAGCCATTTTCTATTCCTTATTTGTCAAATTTGTCTTCATCAACAAGCTGGTCATCATCATCAGCTTTTGATTCTTCTTTCTGTTCAGTTGGCTGGTAGTTAGAGTAATCTGTGATTTCTTCATCGTCATTCTTAACAGCAGCATCTGTCTGAACTTCGTCTTCGTCACCAAGGTTTTCAAGGATCTTAAGACCTGTTTCGTTATCAGCTTCAATTACAGCGTTAGCAATGATTGAAGTGAAGAGAGAGATAGCGCGGATAGCGTCATCGTTACCTGGGATAGGGAAGTCGATTCCTTCTGGGTTACAGTTTGTATCTACAACTGCGATGATTGGGATACCCATGCGGCGTGCTTCAGCAACAGCAATCTGTTCTTTGTGTGTATCGATGATGAAGATAGCTCCTGGGAGTTCTTTCATTTCTTTGATACCACCAAGGTTCTTTTCAAGCTTTGCTTTTTCCTTCTGGAGAGCACCAACTTCTTTCTTTGTAAGGTTTTCGAAAGTGCCGTCAATTTCCATCTTTTCGATTTTCTTGAGGCGCTGAAGTGATTTTTTGATTGTTGTAAAGTTTGTAAGCATACCACCAAGCCAGCGGTTGTTTACATAGTACATGCCACAGCGTTCAGCTTCTTTCTGTACAGCCTGCTGTGCCTGTTTTTTTGTTCCTACGAAGAGGATTGATTTGCCAGAAGATGCTACTTTGCGTACTTCTTCATAGCTGTCTTTGATTGCAGCGATTGTTTTCTGCAGATCGATGATGTGGATTCCATTGCGTTCAGCGAAGATATACTTCTTCATACGTGGATCCCAGCGTTTTACCTGATGACCGAAGTGAACTCCTGATTCAAGCAGGTTTTTCATGGTTACTACTGCCATGATAGACTCCTTCACGCGCACAATTCCTTTATTGTGCCCCGTACTCTGTTTCTCGTAACCGTCGCAAAATGAATTGCTAAGGCCCGGAAGATCACAAAATGCAGTTTAAGCAAACAGCCCGCTGCAAATGTGGCAGGGTTAATTCAAAAGAGAATAATCCTGCTCCTTTAAAATATCATAAAGCTCAAATATTGGCAACCCGATGACGCCTGAGTATGAGCCTTCGATTTTTGTAATAAAACATGATGCAAGACTCTGGATGCGGTATCCGCCTGCAGCGCCGTGCCATTCACCTGTATCAACATACCACTGGATTTCTTCGTCCGTCATTTCCTTGAAAGTGACTTTTGATTTATTGGTTCTTGTGGTAGTAATTTTCTTCCTTCCGTTGTAAAGGCAGAGGGAAGTGATGACAGTATGTGTTTTTCCCGAAAAGGTTTTTATGAACTGTGTAGCCTGTTCAATGCTTTCCGGTTTCCCGTAAATCTTGTTGTTGTATACAATTACGGTGTCTGCACCAAGAATCCACGGGATTTCCTGTTTTGCAGGAAGAGAGTGGATTACTGCAGAGATTTTTTCCATTGCAAGGAGTTCTGGAATTTCTTCAATTGAAACTGCACTGGTGATGGTTTCGTCAATGTTAGGCATGATTACCTGAAAAGGAATGTTCAGCATTTTCAGGATTTCCTGTCTTCTAGGGGAAGAGGATGCTAAAATTATTGGTTCCATTTGTACTCCTGTAATGAAAACGGAAGAGGGTATTTTAGTGAGAGATAGGCGATTCGAACGCCCTACCTTTGGCTCCGGAGGCCAACGCTCTATCCAAGTGAGCTAATCTCTCAAAGAAAAAGCAAGATACTTTTAGTTAATTATACAATAAAAAAAGCTGTCTGTAAAAGGCAGCTTTTTTCAGAAAATAAATTGTTTTTACTGCTTATTTTTCATCTTCAGGAGCAGTTTTTGAGTCTCCTGATGACATCTGTTTGAGCAGTTTGTATGCCTTCTGTCTTACTGGTGTTACGTAATTGTAATCAACAGCAATTCTTGCACAGGCGTCAATCATAGTCTTTTTGTTTTCTGTAGAACCGTAAAGAACTTCAAATGCATTCAGAACTTCAAGAGCAAGGCTTGATGTTGGGTTCAGAACTTCATTTCTGCGGTTTGCAAAAGCGATTGCATCTACAACTTCATCATTTTCGTTGATTCCGATGTCGCCAAGAGAGCGTACTGCAGCAGCAATAACCATTGGTTCGTTGTCTGCAACGGCAACAGAAACAAGTGTGTTTTTAGCGTGTTCAGTTTTTACCTGACCAAGAAGCAGACATGCTTCGCGGCGGATATCAGGGAAGTTGTTCATAACACGTCCGTTCTGGCGTGTCTGGCTTGTGAGTCCTTCACCGGCCAGCTTATCAAGAGCGTGAACAACTCCGTCAGAAGTATTTCCCTCTTCAATTGCGTTTCTGAGGTAATCCAGAGCAACGCGTTTGTTATCATATTCATCTGAATTTGCCAGACTTGTAATGATATCTGTGTCGATATCGCTCAGGTATTCATTTTCTACTGATGTTTCAGAAGAATTTTTGTTGTTTGATGCCCTCTGTACAGTTTCGGCAAAAATAGCTGTTGTTCCTGCAAGAATAAGTGCTGCAGCGAATATTTTTTTAATGATTTTCATCGGGAAATCTCCTATGAATTTATTATCGGTATATTATAGTTTATACAATACAAAAAATCAAACTGACTTTATTAAGAAATTTCAGGCAGTTTAACAAGCCATTTGTCGCCTTTCTTAACGAAGTAGTAATAAACTACCGTTGTTCCTTCGTCTTCACGAACTTCCACCGCTTTGATGTAAGTTTTTGAAAGGTAACGGATTTCTTCAACCTGGCTCTGTCTTCTTGAAGGGATGAATACATGCTTGAAGTAGTCTCTGAGTCCCTTAAGCTGGATCATCTTGTCCGGAAGCTTCTTCTGGGCTTTGCGCAGGTTAGCCGGGTTAGAATAGTACTCGATTGAGTCCGGATCGATGTAGTCTTTCCAGTTTTCGAACTCAAAATTCGACATAATCTTTTCAAGTTCCCCGATAATACGGAGAATTGCGGCTTTGTCTTCATTAAATTCATCGATCGAAACAGTTTCGTCTTCAGTTTCCATGTCAACGATAGAGCGGAGGTATTCGTTTTCATTGCTGTCTACTTCAACAACTTCATCAATGATTTCAACTTCTTCATCATCCAGAACTTCCGGTTCTGTTTCAGGTTCTTCAATTACGATTTCTTCCTGAATCTCTTCAATAACTTCTTCAGGTTCGGTAGTTCCGGGTACAATTACTTCCTCAGGACTTTCCTGTTTTGTTGTACCGCAGGAAATCAACAGCAGAGAAACAGCAGAAAATACAAAGAAAAGCTTAAATTTCATAGGAAATATGATACATTGATTGTTAATTTTCGTCAAATATTGTAGTTTTTGGATATTATGGTAAAAGCAGTTTTCGCAGGATCTTTTGATCCTCCAACATACGGTCATTTAAATGTTATTCAGCGTGCATCAAAACTCTTTGACTGTGTTGATGTGGTTATTTCAGTAAATCCTGACAAAAAATATATGTTCAACGAAAACGAACGTTACGAAATGCTTTCAGAAATGATAAAGCCGTTTTCAAACGTTGAACTCCATATCTGGGACGGGCTTATTGTAAAATATGCAGAACAGGTGGGAGCAAAGGTTCTTGTACGCGGAATCCGCACCCAGAATGATTTTCTTTACGAATTTGACCTTGCTTTGATGAACAAAGCTCTGGATGCCAACATTGAAACCATGTTTATCCCGACAGACGAAGAATTCGTAATTGTAAAATCCAGCTCTATCAAGGAACTGGCCAAATTCGGCGGAAATATCAGCAAAATGGTACCTCCGAACGTGGAAAAAACACTTTTAAAGAAAATTAAAGAGACTAAGTAAAAATGGACAATGGACAATGGACAATGGACAATGGACAATTGTGAATTGTGAATTGTAAATTGTCATTTGTGGTGAATTGAGTAAAAGGTGTAAATTTTCTATAATATTAAAACTATGAATAGAAGACTTATTACATCCGCTTTACCTTACGTAAACAATATTCCGCACCTTGGAAACCTTATCCAGATGCTTTCGGGCGATGTTTTTGCCCGTTTCTGCCGTTCACGCGGTTACGATACTCTTTATATCTGTGGTACTGACGAATACGGTACAGCTACAGAAACAAAAGCTCTTGAAGAAAACAAAACTCCTCGTGAACTTTGTGATTACTACTACGGTGAACACACAAAGATTTACGACTGGTTCCATATCAACTTTGATAAATTCGGACGTACATCAAATGATGAATGTACAGAAATCACACAGGCTCTTTTCAACGACCTGGACAAAGGTGGTTTCATTACAGAAAAAACAAGCCGTCAGCTTTTCTGTCCAAAATGCCTGCGCTTCCTTGCTGACCGCTATGTAGACGGAACATGTCCAAAATGCGGTTCAACAAAAGCCCGCGGTGACCAGTGTGATGACTGTGGTTCACTTCTGGACCCTGTAGAACTTAAAGATCCTAAATGTCACACATGTGGTTCAACTCCTGAAGTAAAAGAAACAAAACATCTTTACATCGACCTGCCAAAACTTTCACAGAACCTGGACTCATGGATGGACAAGGCTTCAAAAGAAGGCAAATGGTCTGACAATGCAATCAACATTACAAAAGCCTGGATTCGTGACGGTCTGAACGAACGCGCAATTACCCGTGACCTTAAATGGGGAATTCCTGTTCCAAAAGCAGGATACGAAAACAAAGTATTCTACGTTTGGTTCAATGCCCCGATCGGTTACATGTCTATTACAAAGCAGCTGGCAAATGAACTTGTAAAAGCCGGTAAGCAGTCTTTTGACTGGAAAAGCTGGTGGCTTCCTGAAGAATCAGAAGAGGGAAAGAGCAAAGCTCCTGTTGATCTTTTCCAGTTTATCGGAAAAGACAATATTCCGTTCCATACTGTAATTTTCCCATCAACTCTTCTGGGATCTCCACACAACTGGACAAAACTTCACCACATGTCTTCAACAGAATACATGAACTACGAAAACGACAAGTTCAGTAAATCTCGCGGAGTTGGTGTATTCGGAACTGATGCCATTGAAACAGGAATCCCTGCAGATGCATGGCGTTTCTACATCTTCTACAACCGCCCAGAAAAACAGGACTTCCAGTTCATGTGGAAAGATTTCCAGGAAAAGCTGAATTCAGAACTTATCGGAAACCTTGGAAACCTGGTAAACCGCACACTGCTTTTTGTAAACAAATACTACGAAGGAAAAATCCCTGCAGCTCCAGTTGATGAAGAACTCTGGGCAGAAGTTCGTGCTAAAGAAGCAAAAATCACAGAATACCTTGAATGGGCTGACCTTAAAGATGCATTCCGTGAAATGTTCACAATTGCCGACATCTGTAACAAAAAGTTCCAGGCTACAGAACCTTGGAAGACACGTACATCGGATCCTGCAGTTGCAGAAAGCCTTATCCACAACCTCTGTTATGTAATCAAAGATCTTATGATCATGATGAATCCTTACATGCCACAGTACACTCAGAAAGTTATGAGCTACTTCGGTAAAGCAATCAAGGAATCGGTTGTTGGAAAAGAAACTCTTGAAGGTCTTGACTGGTCAAACCTTGGTGTAACTGAGGGCCTCGAATCTGTTGGACCAACTCAGGTTTACTTTACTCCAATGGATGCAAAAACAATGGAAGCTTTCCGCGAAAAATTCTCAGGTAACCAGAAAGACCGCAAGGAAAAAGAAGCTTCTAACCCTTCGACAGGCTCAGGGGCCGGTAAGTCAAAGAAAGCTGAAAAGAAACATGAAGAACCTGTTCTTGCTGAAAATCAGGAAGAATTCTTCAACCAGAATATTGAACTTCGCGTAGCAAAAATCCTGAAGGTAGAAAACAACCCTGAAGGAGAAAAGCTTTACGTTGAAACAATGGATGACGGTTCGGGAACTGAACGCATTATCCAGTCAGGCTTAAGACCATACCTTCAGCCGGAAGATCTTCTTGGAAAAAACGTTATCATTGCGGCTTCACTTGCTCCAAGAAAGATGCGCGGTATCGAAAGCCACGGTATGCTCCTTGCTGCCGACTACAATGACGAAAACGGAAAAGAATGTGTAGAAATCCTTACAGCTCCTTGGGCAAATCCAGGTGACGTTGTTTATCTTGAAGGGGCAGATCCAAGCTTCAAGAAACCGGAAGAAATCACAATCGATACTTTCTGTTCTGTTGAAATCAAAGTTGTAAACAAGGCTGTTCAGATTGCGGGAAAAAATCTGATGGCTGCCGGCAAGGCTCTTACAATGGACAAAACAGAAAACGGTGGAGTACATTAATAATTGATAATGGACAATTGACAATGGAAAATTGTGAATTGTGAATTGATTTTTGGGTGGGAAAATGTTTGATATAAATATAAAGGAGCTTGGGGAAGGCGACTGCTTTAATGCTTTGCCTTACTTCCAGCAGTCCCTGTTCTGGAGTGAATTTAAAACCCGGCACGGATGGAAACTTAAGAAATTCGTAATATCATGGACTTTTACAGAAGAAATTCCTGATGAAGTTCATGACTGTCATAATAAAGAAAATCAGAAAGCACAAATTTTTTCCAAAACGGAAAATGTCTGTGTGCTGGTCCGCAGTTTTGCAAAAGGCCTTTTCAGTATGGCTTACGTTCCCTTATATCCTTCGCTTCCTTTCAAGTGTACTGATTCAGAAAAACTGGATCAGGCTATTGATGGAGATGGGGTAGCTTTTATTGATGAAACTCCAGTTACTGCAGAAACTCAGACAATTGAATTTGCGGCCCTTCTGAATGAAACTGGTCTTGCTCTGAAGCCTTATCTTCCGGCAAATACAATCTGCGTGCGTTTTGATCCTTGTGTAGAATTTGAAACTCCTGAAGAAAGAGATCAGTTCAACTTCGGACTTAAACTTATTAGTTTTGCTGACCGCCTTAAAGTAAAGAAAACTCATGTTGATATTCAGCCGCCAGACTCAACAAGAGTCTGGCTTAAAGGAACTGAAGAAGAAATCCTTTCTGCCATGAAAAACAAATGGCGTTACAACATCAATCTTTCAGCCCGAAAAGGGGTTCAGATTGAAAAATATACTGGAAAAGATGTGAACTTGTCTGAAAAACTTGACGTTTTTTATGATTTATACCGGATTACGGCCGAAAGAGACGGAATTGCAATCCACGCAAAGTCATATTACCAGGATCTTCTTGAGACATCGGCCAAAGAAATTGAAAACGGAAAGGACGTTTCTGAAGTTTCACTTTACCTTGCAAAGCATGAGGAAGACTATCTTGGTGCAATCATAACTCTTTTCTGCAGGGATGAAGGAGTTTATCTTTATGGCTGTTCAAGTAACGTTAAACGTAATTTAATGCCGAACTTCCTTCTTCAGTGGACTGCCATGAAAGATGCAAAGGCTTACGGATGCCCTTACTATGATCTTTACGGTATGCCTCCTACGGACGATGAAAATCATCCGATGCACGGGCTTTACCTTTTCAAGACCGGCTTCGGCGGGCAGAATTTCCATCGTATGGGAAGCGTAGATGTAAGGCTTAAACCTGTCTATAAACTTGCCACTGCAGGCGAAAATCTGCGTGCTTTCTGGCACAAAAAAGTTCTGAAAAAAATCAGGGGGCGATAATTGAATTTAGAAGCTTTTGTTCTTGGCACCAGCGGTATGATGCCGCTTCCTTACCGTCATCTGACTTCGGTACTGCTCAGACGTGACGGAGATCTTTTTCTTTTTGACGGAGGAGAAGGTACTCAGGTAAGCCTGCGCCGCCTGAACCTCAAGTGGAAGAAAATCAACGCCATATTTGTTTCTCACACTCACGCTGATCATGTTACAGGCCTTCCTGGAATTCTTATGCTTTCGGCACAGGTTGACCGTACTGAACCTCTTTACATTTACGGACCTCCGAAAATCAAGGAATACATTGAAACTAGCCGCAAGGTTCTGGATATGTACATCAACTATCCGATTGTGGTAAAGGAAATTACAGCCCCTTGTGTTGTGCATGCGGGAGAAGATTATTATATACGTGCGTTCCCTCTGGAACATACAAAGACCTGTGTAGGCTACACACTTGAAGAAATCGACAGGCCGGGAGCCTTTGATCCTGACAAAGCCCGTGAACTTGGTGTTCCATGCGGACCTTTATGGGGGCAGCTTCAGAAAGGATTTGAAGTTCAGGCTTCAGACGGAACTACAGTAAAACCTGAACAGGTTATGGGTGAAAAAAGATCAGGACGAAAATTCAGTTACGTAACTGACACGCTTTACCTTCCTTCCATTGCAAAGGAAGTGCAGGGGTCTGACCTTCTGATCTGCGAAGGCATGTTTGAAGAAGCTCTGGAAGATCAGGCCAGAGAAAAGAAGCACATGACTGCAAAGCAGGCTGCCACAATTGCTCGCGATGCCAATGTAAAACGTATGGCCCTGATCCATTACAGTCCGCGGTACAATGACAAGGAACTCCAGATTCTTCTGGATGAAGCCCGTGAAGTCTGGCCTCAGGCAGAGCTTAGCCGTGACCGTATGCAGATAGAAATTCCTTATGAAGATTAGGAATTAGATTAAGACTGGTTGGAACAAAGGGTGGGGTTCTGATTGATCGAACTTGTAGATTTCTGTAAAAGCTATTCGTCTCATAAAAAAAATGATTCCTATGCTGTGGAAGGGGTAAGCTTTAAATGTCTTCCCGGAGTTGTTACGGGTATTGTTGGTGAAAACGGAAGCGGAAAATCTACCATCCTGAAAGCTGTTACCGGAAATCATTATGCTTCTTCAGGAAGTGTTTTTCTTACGTCCTCTGACGGAACAAAAATTGATGCCGCACGGAATCCCGAAAAAGTAAAAGCAATTACGGGCTACGTACCTGAGAATCCTGTTCTTCCTTCCGAAATGAAAGTTCGGGATTTTGTTTTTTACGTTGCTTCTTTGTTCCACACTGAAAAATCTGATGCAGAAAAAGCCAGGGAAGAAGCACTCAGAAAGTGCGGGCTTGAATCTGTTTCAGAAAAGAAAATACGCACTCTTTCAAAAGGATTCCGGCAGAGAGTTTCCTTTGCACAGGCACTTACGGGAAATCCTTCGGTTCTTGTACTGGATGAACCTTTTTCCGGTCTGGACCCGAGCCAGATCATTCAGATGCGTACCCTGATTCTTGAAGAATCAAAGAACAAGACCGTTCTTGTTTCAACACATAACCTTTCAGAAGTTCATAATCTTTGCAGCTCTGTTCTTGTAATGAAGAACGGCCGCCTTGCAGCCTCTGGAACGGAAGAAGAAATTATTCTTAAGACAGGTTCAAAAACTTTTGAGGAGGCTTTCCTGAAATTATGAAAACTTCTTCTGTTTTTTTCCGCCATAAATTCCGTTCAATAATTTCTTCACCTCTTTTCTGGATCAATTCACTTGTTATGGTTCTTGCTTCCGCCATTGCCTTTTTTACAAGAACAAAGTTTTTTACCCCTGCAGGAACTTCTTCGCTTACAGCATATTTTTCTTACGTCCCTTATGTTTCCGTAATTCTTGTACCGGCTTTCTGCCTCAAAAAGAATTCCGCTTACGATGATTTCGTTCCGCTTTCTACCTTCAGAAAAAATCTTTTGAATTTTGCATCCCATATTTCCGCTTACGGAATAATGATGGTTCTTCTTTTATGGATGCCTCTATTCGTTTCGTTTTACGGTGATATAGATTCTGGGGAAGTCTTTTTAAGTTTTCTTGCCCTGATTTTTTACGGCCTTTCAGCGGTTTCTCTCTGTTTTCTGATTTCTGACATTACAGGAAAAGCTGTATCTGCATTTGCAGTTTCTTCTCTTGTTCTTGCAGCTTTCAATTCCTGTCATCTGCTGCCAGTTTATTTTTCTCTTCCGAAATTTTTTACAGGTCTTTTTTACGCTTCTGGATTTGCAGGCCGTTTTGAAAATGCTTCAAGAGGAATTTTCAGTTCAAGTGATTTTATTTTTTATGTGCTTGTTTCTTCAGGCTTTCTCTTTTGTGATTATCTGGTTCTTGAAATCAAAAAAGGATTCGTGTTCAACCGCAATCATAAAACACGGATTTTTTATTCGGTTCTCTTATTCATTCTTCTTTTTGCCTACAACGGAAAGTTCAGGTTCACCCTGGATTTTTCTTCCGATAAAATTTATTCGCTTTCTTCATACTCAAAAAAACTTCTGAAAGAGTGTGACCGTACCGTTTCCATTCATTTTTATAAATCCGGAAAACTTGAAGCTTTGTACCCTGAGGTAAGGAATGTGCGGGACTTTTTGAAGCAGTATGAAAGAAACGGAAGCAATGTGATTCTGAAAGTTACAGACTGCGACCGCGATTCTTCTGCCAGGGAATTTCTTTCAGGTTATGGAATCTATCCTCAGAGAATCAGAACAGATAATTCAACTTCCACAGAGTTTACCGACGTCTATTCGGCTGTTGTTCTTGAATGCGGCGGAAACATCGGTGTTGTTCCATTCGTTCTTTCACCGGCAAATCTTGAATATCAGATTTCACTTAAGCTTCTTGAACTTGGCTTCGGTGTCTCACCTGAATTCAAATTCATTTCCGGAAACGGTATGGAACTTGAAGATGACCTGAGGCTTTTTAAAGAGTGGTTTAATAATCAGGGAATTGCAGTGAAACAGGTAAGGGGGGAAGATCTTTCAGAAATGGAAGGTCCTTTGGTTGTAACGGGAGAAAGTATTCTTTCGGAAAATGAAGCACAGGATATTTTTGATTATGCTGAAGCGGGAAAGGGCAGCATTCTCTTTTTGAACTCTCCTTATTCAGTAGATGTAAGAGGTGACTGGTCTGTTTTTGAAAATACGGAATGTTCAATTACAAACGGGCTTACAGAAAGAGGAATCAATTACAGACCTTCCATGGTGCTTGATTATTCCTGCCAGAGAATCAGCATGATGAGTGAAGATACTCCCGAAGGACTTCCGGAAATAATCAATTATCCTTTGTGGCTGAGCCTTCCTCCGCAGGAAAACGCTGCAATCGGAATCAACGTTTTCTGGACAAGTCCTCTTGAACTTACGGGAAATGCGGTTCCGTATCTTGTTTCTTCTTCCCATTCAGGCGAAAAACTCATGAATTTTGACGAAACCGGGTTCCTTATTGAAACTAACCCGTTTAAGGTAAAACTGTCAGATGTACAGACATCTGCATTACAAAACCAGGTAGTTGGCTGTTTCCTGCCTGTTACCTGTACAGACAATGCAGTTACAAAATGCGGAATTTATGTAATTTCAGACCAGTATTTTGCTTCTTTTTACACAAACGGCTTTATTGGCGGTGAAAACGGGGATTTCAGGAATTTTGTTTTCCTTACCGGTCTTTTCTGGGAAATGAACGGATATCCTGAACTTGCTGCCCTCCACAGAAAGACTATCAAAGACCGTTCACTCTACAAAAGAAGCATGAGGTAAAAATGCAGAAAGACCGTATAAATACCTTTCTTTTGATTCTGATTATTCTTCTTGGAACAGGGCTTGTTCCTTCATTTTTTCCCGGTAAGGGAAAATCAATAAACAAGGTTTCGGTAAAGACCTGTCTTTTGAATCCTCTTATGAAAAAGGATGCTGATTTTTTTGAACTGAAAAGCGGAACTCAGGTTCTTGATTTTCAGAAGAAGGGCGGAAACTGGTTCTGCGGGTACTACACCGATGAGGGAAGTTTTTTTATTCCCGCAAAAAACGAAAAGGTAGAAGAACTCCTTTCTGAACTTTGCCGTTATAAAAGTTATACCACAATCAAAGGCCATGCTGATGATTTTTCTCTAAGTGATGAAAATGCTTTTGTTATCCGCGTCATGGAAAACGGAAGCCTTCGGGAACTTTACTTCGGTGATTCTGATTTTTCAGGAACCGGAAGATACGTTTCTGCAGACGGGAAAAACGTAATGCTTACAGACAGATCCTTTGAAAAATTTCTTTACGTTTCTGAACGGCAGTG
The DNA here is from genome assembly GCA_045617385.1 of Treponema sp. Taxonomy (GTDB): domain Bacteria; phylum Spirochaetota; class Spirochaetia; order Treponematales; family Treponemataceae; genus Treponema_D. The sequence goes on along the minus strand of JAZLIM010000090.1, from coordinate 55,705 downwards.
GAGCGATCCTTATCTCCTTACAAGAAATACGGGAATTCCGTACAGAGAAAATGACGTAATGAATGTTTCCAAAACCGGAATTCTTGAACTGCGTCACGGAGGCATTTCTTTTTTTGTTCCGGAAAATTCTTCTGTTCCTGAAAAAGTCTTTAAGATTTTTATGGGCGATACTTCTGAATACAGACTGAAATTTTTCCGTGTGGAAGGGGAAGGGAGATACCACGTGGAAGTGGAATATGAAAATCCATCCGGCGGAAAAAAAATGGAATATGCTGTTTCAGTTTCAGAATGGACTTATAAGAAGCTGGAAGAGATTGTAGGCGAAGTGTCCTGAAGTTCCCGGAATCAGAGAACCGCTTTTTTTGAAAACAAAACGAAGCACTGCGTAAGCGGCCCCAGCATTCAGAACGGAAAGGAATCCAAGATACATATGGCCCAGTGCAAAAAGAACAAGGGCTGTTCCTTCTGTAACAAAAAAGCAGAGTTTCGGATTCTGTATCTTTTTTGAAATCAGTTTTGAAAGACATTCAGGAATAAAAAACCTGTAGACCGTTTCCTCGTAAAAAGCACTGAAAAGAAAATTCAGAATACAGAAAACATATTCACTGAAAACTCCGGGCTTATTGAATTCAGTTTCAGGAAGTCCTGAACAATGATCTGAAAGAAACCTGAAGAACACTGCTGAAAGGTTCAGTAAAAGAAAAACTGAAAGTGCAAAGAGAATCTGTTTTATGAAAGCAGAGCGGAAAGGCGGAATAAGGTCTCTTGAAACATAAATCAGAACCACGGAAAAAAGGGCAAGGCCCAGGGCCTGCCAGGGAAAATCCCAGGAAAGGAACATTGTATGAGGTGTCTGTTTTGTAAATAGAGGCGGTAAAGCGCAGAAAACAAGGACAGTCACAAATGTTAAAAATCTATAATTTACTGAATGAATTTTCATATATATTGTGGTATAATTTAAGATATTAAGAAAAATATTGTATCGAGGTTTTTGTGTCAACTTTATTGGCGATAATTATCGTAATTGCTATTCTCGCTGTAGTTTCAAAAATATATCAGATTTTCAAGGAAAGAATCCATTTTGTGGTTACAGGTCTGGATTCAAGGTTTTCTCTTGGTGAAATAAAAATGCTCTGGGATGTTGCAAAGGAATGCAGCCTTCCTGAACCAAGTTCCCTTTATTTTTCTCTTCCGTCCCTTACAAGATGTATGTCGGAAATCAATGCAAAAGCCCAGCGTGAAGGAACTGACAAGTCTCCAAGAATGCAGTCAATGATGTCAAAGCTTTTTGCTTTCCGTACCAAGATCCAGAATGAAGCCGACGATAAAAAAGGACTTGATTCAACCCTGTATCTTGATAAGGGCCAGCGCCTGAGAATCATTCTTCCTGGTAAAGGTGTTTTCGTTTCTGAAATCGTAAACAACGGAAGTGAGATTACAATCAGTATGCCGAAGCAGAAAAACATGATTCCTGTTCCTGCTGAAGAATGGGTTGGAAAAACCGTAAACGTTTATCTCTGGCGAAACGGCGATGCCCGTTATGTATTCGACACAATCGTTAATAACCAGGGCATTTTCCTTGGAAAACTCTGTCTCTACCTTAAGCATTCTTCAAATCTTTTAAGAACTCAGAAACGCCAGGCAGTCCGTGCAAAATGTAACATTCACGCCAGTCTGTATTTTGTTAAGGAAGAGGTAATCAACTACAACGCTGTGGAAACTGCCCAGGGGTACAGATGTCTTCTGGAAGACATTTCTGAATGCGGCGCTCTTATCCGTATTGGTGGAAAGGGCGCTCCGAATATGAGAATCAAGCTTCAGTTCAATATCAACAACAAGCTTATCCTTATGTTCGGTATTGTGCGTACTGTGGAGTACAATGCAGAAATCAACCAGACAAGACTTCACTTTGAATGTATTCATCTGGAACCTCACATGAAAAACGAGATTCTCAGTTACGTTTATAATCTTCTTCCTGAATCAGACAAGGAAGTTTATGATGCCCTTAAACTTACCGATTCCGATGAAAAGGAAGCAGAACAGGAGCTTGATGAATCTGACCTTCAGGGAAAGAAACTTGATGAAAACGGAGACCTTGTAAAGGTTCCTGATATTGAAGTAGGACTCATTGATACTTCAATGGACGGTGAGCTTCCTGATATGGATGCACTGTTTCCCGTAAAGAAAGACGGGGCTGATGTAGATTATAACATGAACTGATTTTCCGGACTGTTTATGAAAAAAAACGTTTATCTGATTTTATTTGCAGTTCTGGCCTTCAACTGTTTTGGTCAGACAAAAATTGAAAAATTCATCAAAGGAAACATTGCAGAAAAGACTGCCGCTGTAAGGGAATCTTCTGGCAGTGATGCCGTGTGGCTTTGTAACAAGGCTTTCAGCATGGTTCTTGAAAGCAAGACTTATCTTGAAGAGGACAGGGAACTCGACGGCCTTGCCGTAGCTGCAGTTCTTTCATATCCGCAGGATTATCTTCAGTCTCTTACAGACCAGGGAAAGGAACGTGTTATAAAAGATTTCATTTCCCTTTTTGATTCCTTCAAGACTTCTCCTACAGTACAGATTGCAGTTATTTCAAAACTTACACAGCTTTCAAAAGACGCAAACATTCAGTCCTTTGTAAAATTCCTGAACGTGTATCTTTATTCTTCTGAAAATGAAAAAACTGATGCAGCCGTATTCAAGTCAGCCCTGAATTTCCTTGCAGGCTACGGAAACAATGAATCCTTTATTGTTTGTTACAATCTCTGGGCTTCAGGAAAATTTGCCGGATTCAACAATGATTTTGAAAAAGTAATCGTTTCCCTTATTCCTCAGTCTATGAACGAAGCTCTTACAATAGCTTCTGGTAACAATATTGAACGCATATCTGCTTTCTTCAGACTTCTTGAAAAAGAAAAAGCAAAAATAAATGAAAATTTCCTTTCGGAAATTGCCGAAAAAATTCTTTCCGGGACATTAATTATAATGAGAGATTCTCAGGTTCTGGATGAAAACATTATCGGTCTTCAGATTTCTGCAGTAAAAGTTCTTAAACGCAACAGATGGACAAGAGCTTCTGCAGTTCTTCTTACTTACTTTGATGTTTCTTCCGGTCTTTACGGAAAAAATTATATGGACGAAAACAGTTTCATTACTGTTATCACTTCACTTTATGATGTATCTCCGTTCGGTGCGGTTTCACCGCTCATTGAGTATCTCGAAAGCCTGAACAGACAGGTTGAAGCCAAACAGAAGGTTTCAGAAGCTGTAGTTCTTGCTGTAATCAATACTCTGGGTGCTATCGGAGATAAGAGTGCATTTGATTCTCTTCTTAGTGTTACTTATTACAACTATCCTCAGACAGTTCTGGCAGCAGCCCGTGAGGCTTTGTCAGGACTGAAATGGTAAAAGATAAACTAAAAAGTAATCCCGTCATTATTGCGTCTTTTTTCTGTGCTGTTCTTGTTTATTCAGGTCTTTTCAGCATTCCAGAAAAAGACGCTTTCAATTCAGTCTGTCCTGAAAACAGTATCAGAACCCTTGAAGGAACTGTATGTTCGTCTCCTTCAAAATGCAGTTCAGGAAAGTATTATCAGTGTTTTTTTGAAGCAGACTTTGCGGAAGGTGAAAAAATTTCGGGAAGTGTCACCGGGAAGGTACGGCTTTTTATTCCGTCTGAAATTGTTGAAAGTCTTTTTCCGGGGAAACTGTACTCAGAAAGCCGCCAGAAAGAGTTCATTGAAAACGGGAGCCTTGTTACCGTAACAGGTTCCTTCAGGCAAGGAATGTTCTTTTCTGAAACTGTACGGAACAAAGGTTTCGGTCCCGGGCTCCTTAACCGTATAAAGTATGTAAGGGCACTTGCAAGACTACAGTTCAAAAGGATGATGTATTCCTGGGGGCCATCCGGGGGACTCCTTCTTGCTTTGCTTTCAGGTTCCCGTGAATACACAGAACCGGATCTTTCAGACGGATTCCGCGATGCCGGCCTCAGCCACATTCTGGCACTTTCCGGAATGCACCTTTCAATGTTTTCGGGAATTGCAGTTTTCCTTGGAACCAGAATCGGCCGGAAACGATTAACTCAAGCTCTGCAGCTGGTTTCCGTAATTATTTTCGTATGGTTTGCAGGCCTTTCTCCATCTCTTTTAAGGGCGTTTATATGTAATTCGGTTCTGCTTTTCCAGGGGGTAATCAACGTAAAGAAATCGGATATGCTTGAAGTGCTTTGTTTTTCTTTTGTCTGCCAGGCAATGCTTTCGCCAAACGACCTTACGAATTCAGGCTTTCTTCTGTCTTACGGTGCGCTTCTTGGGATTCTGATTCTTGGAGGATTTTTCAGAAAACTTTACGGTTACCTGATTCCACAGAAGATTGCTCAAAACCTTTCTGTTTCAACGGGAGCCCAGTGTTTTACAGCACCCGTAAGTTTGAGCCTTTTCGGAAAACTTGTTCCCGGCGGAATTATTTCTTCTCTTTTTGTTTCACCCCTTGTAACGCTCTTTATTTATTCAGGTCTTCTTATGATTCTTATCTGTATGGCTTTTCCCGTTCTTGTTCCTTTGGGTGATTTTTTTATGGGAATTCAGTATACTTTAATAAGAAATATGGTATCTGTTTTTGCACGGATTCCAGCCATTCAGATTAATTAGAGGTTTTATGGACCATCCAGATTATAATTCCCCGGCTGAACTGAAAACTTTCCTTGAAGAACGGGGACTTTCCATGCAGAAAAAATTCGGACAGAATTTTCTTGTAAACGGAGATGCTCGTAAAAAACTTGTGGATTCTCTTGATATTGATGACAAGTCTGTTGTCTGGGAAGTTGGACCAGGTCTTGGATGTATGACTTCTGATATTCTTTCAAGAGGAGCTGATCTTACTGTATTCGAAATTGACCGCGGCTTTGCGGGGCTTTTACGTGAGTTCTTCGGTGAAAAATACAAAGATACTTTCCGCCTTGTAGAAGGCGATGTAATGAAAACCTGGAAGAAAGAACTGAATACAGAAAAACTTCCCGACAGATTTTTCGGTAATCTTCCGTACAATATTGCCGCTTCAATTATCGCAGACACAATCGAAAATAACGTACGTTTTGAAAAATGCGTCTTTACAGTTCAGAAGGAAGTTGCAGTAAGAATGGCAGCTAAGCCAGGCTCTGAAGACTATTCTTCTTTTTCGGTTCTCTGTAACTGGGCTTATGACATCAAGAATATTGTAGACCTTGCTGGGGGAAACTTCTGGCCAAAACCGAATGTTGATTCCCGTGCAGTTCTCTTTACAAAAAAAGAAAACTTTCCGTGCTGCAATAATCCGGCTCTTTTTATAAAAATGCAGAGAGCTCTTTTTTCTTCAAGACGTAAGACCGTAAGAAATAATCTTTCCGGATTCCTTAAGAACAACGACAAGGCTCTTGAAGCTCTTTCAAAAGCCGGCATTGATCCTATGAAGCGTGCAGAAGTTCTTACTGTTGAAGAAATGCTGCATCTTTCCGATGTATTGGACCAGATGAAATGAGTATCAGTGCAAATCTTGAAACAATAAAAAACAGAATAAACGACGCTTGTAAAAAATGCGGAAGAGATCCGGCGGAAGTAAAACTTATGGCCGTAAGTAAATTCCATCCGGTGGAAGAAATTTACGAAGCTCTTGATGCAGGACAGAAACTGTTCGGTGAAAATCATGTTCAGGAAGCATGCCTGAAATTCCCTGGAGTTTTTGAAAAATCTTCTGATGCACAGGTTCATATGATCGGGCACCTTCAGACAAACAAGGTTGCCGGGGCTGTGAAGATTGCGTCCTGCATTCAGTCTGTGGATTCCCTTAAACTTATCCGTGAAATTGAAAAGCAGTGCGCAAAAATCGGAAAGACCATAACAGTTCTTCTTGAACTTCATACAGGGGAAGAATCAAAAAGCGGATTCGGTTCTGAAGCTGAGCTTGAAGAAGCACTGGAATATATTGCACAGGGGAATGCAGCGCACCTTGTTCCAAAAGGTTTTATGACCATGGCTCCGTTTACAGAAGACAAAGACGCTGTAAGAAAATCTTTCATAACACTGAGAGAAGTTTCAGAACGCATGAAAAACAAATTCCCGGCATTTGATTTGTGTGAACTTTCTATGGGCATGTCCGGTGACTTTGAAACTGCAATCGAAGAAGGCTCAACTCTTGTTCGTGTTGGAACTGCAATTTTTGGGGAGCGGAAATATTAGAATGAAACGGAGATTTGTTTTTCTTCTTTTAGTTTTCTCACTCCTGTTCAATTCCTTCTGTTTTGCAGAAACAGCAGAACCTTATGATACTTCTGAACTCCCGGAATCTCTTCTGGATTTAAGACGCTTTGAAATTGTGACTTTGGGTTCACTTCCATTTGTAATGCTTGATTCAACTCTTGCTTATTCCACTTACCGTTTTGCTGTTGAAGGAACAGGTTCTCCAACTCCTTTTGCTTCTTCTTCAAATTTTTCTACTGACGAACAGATGGGGCTTGTTCTTACATCGCTTGGAATCAGTGTTGGAATCGGGCTTACCGACCTTATTATCCGTATTATAAAACGGGGCGTTTCAAACAAACGAATCAAAAAAGAAAACGGAAAGGACATACAGATTATTCCCGTTACAGAAAATCCGGATGCTGTACGCATTCAGCTTCCTTCTGAAACAAATTCTGAAAAGGTGGAAGAATAATGCCGTTTCTGAATTTCATTGTTCCTGATGATTACACAGCTTCGGAAAGACTTGATAAATACATTGCGTCTCTTCCCAATTCCATGAACCGTTCAAAGCTTAAAAGCGGTGCTACAGAAATTTCAATAAACGGAAAGAAGGCAAAACTTTCCCAGAAGCTTAAGGCAAAAGACAGAATCGATATCCAGTGGGAAGACAACATTCCCGATAACATTGATCCTGAAGATATTCCTCTTGATATTGTTTACGAAGATGAAAACGTTACGGTTGTAAATAAAGCCCAGGGCATGGTAACTCATCCGGCCTGCGGAAACTGGAACGGGACACTTGTGAATGCTCTTTTGTTTCACTGGGGCCGGGAGTCTATTGCCCAGATCAAGGAAGGGAATACTTCTGAAGTACTTGAAAGAAGAAGACCCGGAATTATTCATCGTCTCGATAAAGACACATCAGGCCTTATTATTACTGCAAAAAATCCTGCGAGCGAAGAATTTCTTCATGACCAGTTTACATACCGTAAGGTTCAGAAAGAATACATTGTAGTTGTCTGTGGAAAGCCGAAAGAAAACGCAGGCGTCATAAAAACACAGATCATACGGGACCCGAAAAACCGTAAGAGATTCAAGGCAGTAACAGGAACCACTGAAGGAAAAACAGCGGTTACCATTTACCACGTAATCAGTACTTACGGAAATTATTCTCTCATTCGTGTAAGACTAAAGACTGGGAGAACACATCAGATCCGCGTTCACATGAAGTTTTTAGGCTGCCCGATTCTTGGCGATGTGATTTACAATACTCCCGACAAAAAGTTTCCGGAAGCTACACTGATGCTCCATTCCTATAGAATGAAAATCAAGATTCCGGGAAGCGAAGAATATAAGTCTTTCAGAACAAGAACCCCGAAGCGTTTTATTGAAGTTCAGAAAAAGCTCAAGAAATTATACAGATGAAAAAAATCGAAATTGTAAGAAAACCTGATTCGGAAAATCCTTTTCTTGTAATAAATAAACCTCACGGACTTCCTTCAGCACCGGTTTTTGAAGGGGACAGGGACAATGCTCTTTTTCAGGCGCTTGAACTGTACCCAGAAATCGGTCTTGTTCACGGAAAAAAAGAAATAGAAAAAGGACTTGTCCACCGGCTTGATACCGTAACTTCAGGCCTGATTCTTATTGCAACCACTCAAAGTGCATACGATTATTTTCAGGAATGTCAGTCTAAAGGGCAGTTTGTAAAATATTACCGTGCAGAATGTGACATTTGTACAGACAATGCATTGAAACTTGAAGGGTTTCCAAAAGAAGTTCCCGAATTTTGTAATGACAATGCAGTTACAAAATCCTTTTTCAGACCTTACGGAGAAGGCCGTACGGAAGTAAGGCCGGTAACTGAAAATTCGGGAAAAGCAGCCCTGAAAAAACTTAAGAATCCTGTAGAATATGAAACCCGTATAGAAATCACTTCAAGAAAAGAAAACAAGTGTACAGTAATGTGCAGGATTGTAAGGGGTTACAGACACCAGGTTCGCTGCCATCTTGCCTGGGCCGGGTTTCCGGTTCTTAACGATCCTCTCTACAATGCCGGAACAAAAGGAACAACTGATGAGATTGCTTTTGAAGCGGTGGCTTTTGAATTCCCGCATCCTGAAACAGGGGAAACTGTCCGAATAAGTCTTTGATCCTTCGACCCTTCGACAAGCTCAGGAACCTCAGGGACAGTAACCATTTGAAAGGGAATAATGGGTTAAATGAAAAAAGACTTCCAAATGGAAGTCTTTATGCCCGAGAGGGGACTTGAACCCCTATGTCCTTGCGAACACTAGGACCTGAACCTAGCGCGTCTGCCAATTCCGCCACCCGGGCGAGGAATGTATATAATATATCAAATTGCCTTGTTTTAGTCAAAGGGTAACAGGGCTAATTTTTCAAAAAACTAAAGACAGCTCCATACTCCAAAGATTACTGCAATAAGAACGACGGCTGTTGCAATGTACATCCATAAGGGAAGTGAAGAATCCCCGGTGTTATTTCTGTTACCGGATTTTCCGGAGAAAGGACTTCCAAAAAACGAAGAGCCTGAAGAACCTTCACCTGAAGATTTTGAAGAACTCATGCCCATTTTTGTTTTTACAGCATAACCGCATTCAGGACAACCGTTTGTAAAGATCTTTGCGTCTCCGGTGTACTGGCAGTTCGGACAGCGAACGAATGTAAAGAACTTTCCGCAGGTGCTGCAGAACTTAGCATTCTGCGGAACTTCAGCTCCGCAGTTTTCGCAGAAAAACTTTGCTTTATGTAAATTCAGTTTAGATTTAGCCATTTAATTCTTCTTCAAGAATAATCGAAAGAGTTTCAGTTTTTGAAATCACGGAACCTCTGTAGTTCTTTGCATGACCGTCAATTTCAAAAGTAACAGGTTCAAGAACATCTTTTTCGTTCAGGTCTTTTACAGAATTGAAATCTTCTGGTATGAAATCTACAGACTGGTTTCTGTACGAATATGATATTACTTTTCCTGTAATCATTTTTCCGCTTTTTGGATTAAGGAAAAGCAGAGTGCTTGATTCCAGGTCAAAGGTAACTTCGTGTTCAGTTACAATTGCGTCTACAGTTGGAAGAGCGTCTTCTTCAGTTTCTTCCGGTTCAGATTCGGTAACAGGAGAAACAGCGGAAGAAGGGTAAAGCATTTCAAGAATTTCATTAAGTTCCTGGAGACCTTCTTCGGAAGGGCCGCAGAAAAAGCCTTTTACTCCAAGGGCTAAAGCCTTGTCAGATTCTTCTGAAGAAAGAGGAATTGCAGAAAGAAGAACAACATTTGCAGAATTTCCCCCGATTCCGGAAGAGGCAAACTGAGTGAGTGTTTTCCAGTGACGGGGATATTCATTTGCACTGACAATTACCAGGTCCGGTCTGATTTCTTCAATATTGTCCAGTGCCTTCAGAAGCCAGCGGTAAATAATGGTGCCAAAGTTTCTTTCAGTAAGGAAAGAATCAAGAGCATCAATTGTTTTCTGTTCGTCTGAAATGATAATTGCTTTCATTATTCTGTTCCAAGATTTACTACAACGTAATCATAAATCTGCCAGATGCCTTCGTACTGGCGGACTTTATAAGTGTAGCTTTTCTTTTCCGAGAAGTTCGGATATTTGAACCATTCGATAACAACAACAGTTCCTTCTGAAGGAGTGTAAGTTGTTTTTTCAATCTGGAATTTTTCAGGAACTGCAATGATGTCATTGTCGATTCTTGAAGACATAAGATCCATCTTGTAGTTTTCAATCATTTTAATTCTTTCGTCTGCAGAAACTGAAATGTACTTGCGTTTAAGAACTGAGTTTCTCTGCATAAGGGCGGGAATATCCATGTAAAGGAAGTACTGGTCCCAGAGAGATTTCTGGCGTGCAATGATTGTCTGTTCAACAACTTTGTCCGGGCTGATTTCCATTGGCTTAAGAACAGCTTTTGTGTTGTTTTCTACAGGAATAAAACCGGCAGCAGAAGCAGATACCGGAGGATGGATTTCAAGAGTAAGTCTGTTTGAAGATGCCGAAAGGTATCTTGATTTGTAAAGTTCAGGATAGAAAAGCAGTTCAACGTAATAAACTGAAGCATCCTTGATTTTTACGTAGTCTTTAAGGTTTTCAACGAAAGAGTATTCTTCGCCTTTTTCAAGGGAGATTTCTCTGAAGTAAACTGTAGTGTTTGTAGTTCTTTTTTCGATCAGTTTTTCTGTCTGTTCAAGACGGCTGCTTTTTGTTGTGAAAACATTGAAGTCACAGGAGAAAGCACGGTCATCGGCCAGCTTGAAGCGGAGAGTTTCATCACTGTTGTTTTTTACTGTAATGTGGATATTTACAGGATTTGTATCAGTCTCATCCGGGTAGTAGATTGTTCTGTCATAGTATTTGATTGAAACAGAAGCTTTAGAAAAATCTGAAACAGCTGCTTCAGCAAAAATCGACTGTCCGAACACTGTAAGAATTGATATAATAGTAAATATTTTGCGGATAAGTTTCAAAGCTTACTCCTTTAGTATTTTTATCTTCTTATATATTATCGGATATTTTTAATGAAATCATTATCATCTTCTTCCATAATAAAGAAACTTGGTTTATGGCGTGAACTTAAAACAACTGTAGATTCTCTTTTTTCTGAAACCGGATTTCCTGTTAATATTGAAGGGGTAAACGGAGTTCTTTTCAGTTTTCTTGTATCCGAAATATCAAAGTCAAATCATGTAAAGATTCTTCAGGCTGCCCAATACAACAATTCGCGTAAACAGGAGATAGGGGATTCTGTAAAACTGTATTCTTCAGACCTGGTAATTGTTGCTCCTACCGACCGTGAATGTGAATCCGTTAAGTCTGACCTGGCTTCTGTTTTTCCGGAAGCTGAAGTCTATTCGCTTTCGGGCTATGGTGTAATGCCTTACCGCCCGGTAGGAAAAGGTTCTGTTGTGTTCGGTGAAAGAATGGGCGTTCTTGCTAAGCTTCTGTGCCGTAACCAGTCTTTCAATTTTAAAAAGACTCCGCGAATTTTCATTCTTTCACAGAACGTTTTTATTTCGCACCTTGTTCCTCCTGAATACGTAAAGAAAAACAGTTTTACTCTTTCTTGTGGCGACAATTTTGATACCCTTAAGATTGCCGGCCGGCTTTCGGAACTTGGTTACACAAGAGTTCCACGCGTAATGGTTAAGGGAGAATTCAGTCTTCGCGGTGAAGTTCTTGATATCTTCCTTCCTTGTGACGAATACCCTACAAGATTTATTTTTGATTTTGATACCATTGAACAGATCAAGAACTTTGAACCTGACGCACAGATTACGGTGAACGAAAAAATCCAGAGCGTACTCATTTACCCAATGCGGGAAGTTATCTGGACTCCGGAACTTATTGAAAAAGCAAAAGAAGGCCTTGAAAAATACCAGGCTGAATCAATTCACAATGAAGATGATCCTATGAAGTACAACGTACACGTTCATCTTCCTTTTTCTGAAACAGCTCTTTTACAGAAAGAAAGTATTCTTGAAAGCCTTGAAAGATCCGGGGAGGCCGAAGGAGAAGAGTATTTCTACAATCTCCTCTGGGACAGGGATTACAGTATTTTTGATTATCTTGATCCTTCGTCTTTTGTGCTCTTTTCCGACTATGACAGGATGGTGAACGCCTGCCTTGCAATCAACCGCGAATACACTTCAATGTACCGCAAGGTGCGTAACGAAAGCCCTGTTTTACCACCAGATTATATACTTTATGATTTCTATAAAGAGATAGAAAAAATCTCAAAAAGTATCTTTTTTAGGACACTTGTAAAGACAGAAGACTCATTTGCTGAAGATGATGCTGATAAAAATTCTGAAAATGAATCAAAAAGTATACAGTTGCCTTCAGGCGGACGCCGCATAAAGCTTGAAAGCGAAAGCGGAAGAAGTTTTTTCGGAAACATCAATTACCTTAAAGAAGAATTTACAAAGCTTTTCGAAGACGGCTGGAGTATTTTCATTTACGGAGACAACGAAAACCAGTCTTTGAGAATTAAAGAAATCCTTAAGGATTTTACTTCCGGTGAAGACGGAACTCCTGTAAGGGTAAACGTTATTCCTGAAGCAGTTTCTGCAGGTTTTTCGGTTCCGGAAATCAAGCTGCTTGTTATTCAGGAAAACGAGATTTTCGGGCGAAGAAAGTATGTTCCAAAGACTACAACCCGGGCAAAAAGCAAGGCAATTGATACTTTCGTTGAACTGAACCCGGGAGACTATGTTGTACATGTAAACTGGGGCATCGGGCTTTTCCACGGAATTGAACGCGTAAAGGCCATGGGGAACGAACGCGACTACATCAAGCTTGAATATGCAGAAGAAGAATACGCTTTTGTTCCTATTGAACAGGTAAACCTTATCCAGCGGTATATTGGAAATGAAGGGGAAAAGCCGAGACTTGACCGTATTGGAAGCAAGTCTTGGGAAAACCGTAAGAACAAGGTTAAGCAGGCCGTAGAAGATCTGGCTGAAAAACTCATAGCACTTTATTCACGGCGCAAGGCTTCTGTAGGATATGCATTCCCTCATGAAACTGAATGGCAGGCTGCTTTTGAAGCCGCATTCCCTTACGAAGATACTCCTGACCAGATTTCGGTGACAGAAGAAATCAAGAACGACATGGAAAAACCTGTCCCTATGGACCGCCTTGTGTGCGGAGACGTTGGCTACGGAAAAACTGAAATTGCCATGCGTGCAGCCTTCAAGGCTGTAATGGGCGGAAAACAGGTTGCCTTCCTTGCTCCTACAACAATTCTTGCAGAGCAGCATTACGAAAACTGTGTGGAACGCTTCAAGAATTTCCCTGTGAAAATTGCACATATGAGCCGTTTTGTAACTCCTGCAGAACAGAAAAAAATTCTTCTGAAACTTTCCATGGGCGAAGTTGATATTCTTATTGGAACCCACAGAATCATTCAGAAAGACGTGAAGTTCAAGAATCTTGGACTCATGATCATAGACGAAGAACAGAGGTTCGGCGTAAAGGACAAGGAAAAGCTTAAGGAAATAAAGAACAACGTTGACTGTCTTACCATGTCGGCAACTCCGATTCCGCGTACTCTTCACATGAGCCTTTTAAAGATCCGCGACATGAGTCTTTTAACAACTCCGCCTCAGAACCGCCAGCCTATTGAAACTGTTGTTGACGCATACTCTGACGACAAAATTGCCATGGCCGTTCGCCGCGAGCTTGAACGTGGCGGTCAGATTTTCTACCTGCACAACAGAGTTGAAAGCCTTCAGGAAGTAAGACGCAAACTTGAACAGATTGTTCCTGAAGTTCTTATTGATGTGGCTCACGGTCAGATGAGTGCCGATGAACTTGATGACATTTTCCACCGCTTCAAGATGGGAGCCTTCCATGTTCTCATAGCTACTACAATCATTGAAAACGGAATTGATATTCCGAACGTTAATACAATCATCATTGACCGTGCCGACATGTACGGAGTTTCCCAGCTTTATCAGCTACGTGGCCGCGTTGGCCGAAGCGACAGAAAGGCTTACGCTTATCTTCTGTATCCGGAAAACAAAAGCCTTTCGGAAGTTGCCATGAAGCGTCTTCAGGTAATCAGTGACTTTACGGAACTTGGAAGCGGATTCAAGATTGCCATGAAAGATATGGAAATCCGAGGAGCGGGGAACCTTCTTGGTAAAGACCAGAGCGGTGAAGTTTATGCCGTTGGTTTTGATCTTTACATGCGCCTTCTGAATGAAGCGGTTAACCGCCTTACAGCCCAGAAAGAATTTGATGAAACCCAGAACGAAGTTCTTATGGAACTTGAATACACAGGATTCATTCCCGATTCTTACGTTACGAATCCTCAGGTTAAAATGGAAATCTACAAGAAGATTGCATCCGTTCAGACAAACAAAGAATTTGAAAGTGTGCTTTCGGAACTGGACGACCGTTTTGGTCCTATTCCTGATGAGGTTTCAAGCCTGCTTGCTCTGGCCGAAATTCGTATTCTTTGCCGTAACCTCAAGATTGCGTCGATCAAGGAACGCCGCGGAGAAATTGCCGTTGAGTTTGCAAAGGTTTCTGATATTTCCGTTGACCGCATCCTTAAGCTCATTGCAGAAAATCCTAAGGATATCAGACTGAATCCGGCAACTCCGAATTTTATTTTCATCAAGCTTGGTTCAATCGGCCTGAAAGAAAAGTCTGAATTCATCCGCGAAAAATTAAGCAAACTTATCAAATAGGTATATATGAAAGACAAGGAATTTTATTCAAAACTTATAAAGACCGCTTTACCGATCACTTTTCAGAATCTGATGCTGGCCCTGGTTGCAGTTTCCGATTCTCTTATGCTTGGAAATCTTGAACAGAACATGATGGCTGCAGTTTCACTCGCAACCCAGTTTCAGTTTGTTCAGAATATGTTCATGAGCGCAACCGTTGAAGGTTCAGCAATTCTCGGAGCCCAGTATTTTGGTAAAGGTGACAGAAAAACTCTGAACAGTGTTTTCTGTATTACTTTCAGAATCTGCGCTCTTATTGGAATCATCGCTTTTGTGTCCTGCGTATTTTTCCCGCGGGCTTTGATGACGGTCTTTACTAATGAAGAAGTCTTAATTGGAATAGGAATTGAATATCTTAAGATTGCAGGCTGGTCTTACCTGATTACAGGAATATCACAGTGCTACCTTGCAATTATGAAGATTACGAATCATCCGGACACAACAGCAAAAATCAGTTCAACAGCAGTTGTACTGAACATTGTTCTGAACGGTGTTTTCATTTTCGGGCTTTTTGGAATTCCTGCAATGGGTGTAAAGGGGGCAGCACTTGCAACTCTGATTGCACGCATTGTTGAGCTCTGTCTTGCAGTGGGCATGTCTTACCGTAAGGATTACATCCACATTCATCTTCGCGATATTTTCAAATCAAACAGACTTCTTTTCCGCGACTTCCTTAAGTGCTGGCTTCCTCTTTTAGGTGCATTCCTCCTCTGGGGAGTCGGGTTCACTTCATATTCCGCTTTTATGGGCCACCTTGGAACAGACGCAACTGCAGCCAATTCAATCTGCGCTATTGTGCGCGATGTTATTTGCTGTCTTTGTAACGGGCTTGCAAGCGGTGGAGGAATTATTGTTGGTCATGAGCTTGGAGCTGGAAAACTTGATAAAGGAAAGGAATACGGAATCCGCATTGCAAAGATTGCTTTTGTGTGCGGCGCATTTTCTTCAGTGTTAATGTATGTACTTACTCCGGTTGTTTTAAAATTCATAAAGCTTTCAGACGGAGCTACAAGTTTCCTTTTCCAGATGATGGTGGTCATGACGGTTTACATGATCGGGCGTGCGGTCAATTCCATTATTATTAACGGAATCTTTGCCGCCGGAGGGGATACTCTTTTTGACATGTACAGTCTTGCTATCACCATGTGGGGCCTTGCAGTTCCTCTTGCTGCCCTTGGAACTTTTGTTTTTCACTGGCCGGTTGTAGTTGTTTACGCCTGTACCTGTCTTGATGAAGTTGGAAAAATTCCGTGGGTACTTATACATTTCAGAAAATATAAATGGGTAAAAGATCTTACAAGATAAAAATATAAGGAAAACAAAATGCTTGAAGTAATTTCAAAAATCAATGGTTCAGTAAATAATTTTATCTGGGGAATTCCTGCAATGATCTGTATTGTGGGAGTTGGTATTCTTCTTACTGTAAGAACAAGATTTATTCAGGTGCGGAAATTTTCATCCGCAATGAAAAATACTATCGGAAAAATCTTTGACAGGAAAACCGCACGCGAAGGAACGATGAGTCCTTTCCAGGCTGTATGTACAGCCCTTGCCGGAACTGTAGGAACTGGAAACATTGCTGGCGTTGCCGGTGCTCTTGCTCTTGGTGGACCAGGGGCAGTTTTCTGGATGTGGGTTTCAGCTTTTCTTGGAATGTGTACAAAGTTTGCAGAAGTAACTCTTGCAGTTCATTTCCGTGATACAAACGACAGCGGAGAACATGTTGGCGGTCCTATGTATTACATTAGAAACGGACTTGGAAAACGCTGGACCTGGCTTGCTTTCCTTTATGCTGCCTTCGGTGTGCTTACAGTTTTTGGAACAGGAAACGCCACACAGGTGAACACTATCGTAGCATCAATTGATTCTGCTCTTATGAACTTCAATGTTTTTGGGGAATCAACAAATTATGCAACCGTGAATCTTGTATTCGGAATTCTTATTGCTGTTATGGTTGCCATGGTTCTTCTTGGTGGAGTAAAAAGAATCGGGCAGGTTACTGAAAAACTCGTTCCGTTCATGGCCGTTCTTTACATCATCCTGGGGCTTGGTGTTGTATTCATCAACATAAAAACAGTTCCTGCAGTTTTCGGAAGTATTTTCCAGGGAGCTTTCAATCCAAAGGCTGTGACAGGAGGGGCTGTAGGTGCAATGTTCATGAGCCTTAAGAAAGGGGTTTCCCGCGGAATCTTCAGTAATGAAGCTGGCCTTGGTACCGGTTCAATTGCCCACGCCTGTGCAGATACACAGGACGCTTCAGGACAGGGAATGTTCGGAATCTTTGAAGTGTTCATGGATACAATCGTAATCTGTACTCTTACAGCCCTTGTAATTCTCTGTTCGGGAACTGGAGTGGTATACGGTCAGGCCGCCGGCGCGGAACTTACAATTTCCGGTTTTACAAAAACTTACGGCGGCTGGATTTCAATCTTTACAGCTGTTTCCCTCTGCTGTTTTGCATTCTCAACGATCATCGGGTGGGGGCTTTACGGTTCAAGATGTATTGAATTCCTTTTCGGAAACAAATCTGTACGGCCGTTCCTTGTAATCTATTCGTTTGTTTCGATTGTGGGTGCCACAATGAACCTTGGGCTTCTTTGGGAAATTGCAGATACTTTCAACGGTCTTATGGCAATCCCGAACCTTATAGCTTTGCTTCTTCTCAGCGGGGTTGTAGGAAAAATTGTAAAAGAGAAAATAGACAATAAATCTTTGTAAATTTTTTTTACTTTCTTAACAAAAATTTCTGTTGGAGATATTTAATATTTGGTGTTATCATTGGAATAGAGGGTTTATACACAAAACTATGATTCCAAGATTCACCAGAAAAAGAAAAGTCTTCAGCTACGCTTCAATTATTTTCGGCTGCCTTTTATGTGTATGTGCAGCCGTAATCCGTTGTGCTTATCTTGTAGAACGGAATTATCTTGAACAGCTTGAACAGAACCTGGAAGATGTTGCTTCTGAAAATGCAAATGCACTTCAAAGATCGGTCGATCTCCGCTATGACCTTTTGAAAAGTGTGGCCATGCGCTTTAACCTGGAACCAGATAAACGCAAGGAAAATATTGAACTTTTTGTTCCTGTGTCTGAAGCCTTCAATCTTAAGCGAATCGGGTTCTGCGACAGAAACGGAATTGCTCATGCCACGGAAGGAAAAGAAATAAACCTTTCTTACCGTGAGTTTTTCCAGCGCAGCATAAAAGGTGAAGATTATATTTCCGATATTCTGAAGGATGCCATGGATGATTCCCACGAAATGGTAACCATCATGTCTACTCCGATCTATGAACGTAACGGTGAGATTGACGGAATCGCGGCCCTTACCTATAAAAGTGCAATTTTTAATGAACAGCTTTCACATACTTACTTTGACGGGAACGGAGATATTTTTGTTTTCAACCAGCATGGTGTAGTAAATCTTTCTTCCAACAGATTTCTTCTTGATATTTACGACAATATCTATGACGTTCTCTGGGGTGAAATGGGTTCCAGATTCAATTCAAGAAATGAAATGATTGATTCTGTTCTTGAAAAGAAGGCTAGTGGAGAAATAAAATTCGGAACCATCTCCCTTTCAAATGTAGATTATTTTTATCACGTAACGCCTGTTCCTTTACTGAACGGTTCAACAGTTTGGAACGTTCTTTCCATTGTTCCGGCAGATTACCTGCAGGAAAGATTTTATCCTACAAAGAGAAATCTTTTCCGCATGGTTTTCTTTGTGATTTCTTTCGGTATCATAAGTATAGTTACACTTCAGCTTGTAACAGTTAAGCAGAGAAAAAATGCCAGAAGGCTTGCATTCTCTTCAATGGTTACAGGCGGCCCGAACCTTCCGTGCCTCTGCGATGCTTTGAACCGTTTTCATATTTCTCACGGATTCATTGTTTACCTTCAGATAGAAAATTTTACCCATACATCACTTGCAATTGGTAACGAAAAAAGCCAGCGGGTTTTGAGAGCCGTATGGATAATTTTAAAGGAACAGGAACTTCAGCGTGATTTTTTCTGTCATTCAATGAATGATGTTTTTGTTCTTTACTTCAATGAGAATTCTGAAATTCTTCTCAGAAACCGGCTTCAGAAAATCAGCAGACTGATTCACGACAAAGCTCAGGAAATGCAGGTTTCCTGGATCAACGTTCTGTTTGGTGTGTGCCGTGCAACCAAAGGGGAAGACGCTGAAGTAACAGTTGGAAAAGCTCAGATTGCTGTAAAGGATGCAAAAGCTGAACACGGAATTTCTTTCTTTGATAAAGACAAGCAGGACCAGCAGCTTGAATCCCAGGAAATTGAAGAATACTTTGAAACAGGACTCAAGAACGAAGAATTCAAAATTTATCTTCAGCCTAAATTTTCTACAAAAGACAAAATCCTTACAGGCTGTGAAGCTCTTGTAAGATGGAAGTACAAAGGCGGAGATATTATGTCTCCTGTAAAATTTATTCCGCTTCTTGAAACTTCAAGTAAGATTGCACGGCTTGATAAATACATTTTCCGTAAGGTGTGTCAGTACCAGTCTGAATGGAAAAAACAGGGCTATAAGGTTATTCCGGTTTCTGTAAATATCAGTAAGGCCACTTTGTACCGTAACCGGATTGTTGAAAAGTACTGTTCAATTCTTCAGAATTCCGGGCTTTCTCCAAAGGAGATTCAGATTGAAGTTACAGAAACTCTTGTAAGTGACGGAGATAACATTTCCGTTCTTCTGAATGCTTTCCGCGAAAAGGGCATCAAGGTCCTTATGGATGATTTTGGTACAGGCTACACAGCTCTCTCAACTCTGAACCTGCAGTGTTACGACACCCTTAAAATGGACAAGAGTCTCATAGACGGAATTAAAGATGACTTTGGCCGCCAGGTTCTTGCAGGGGTTATTGAAATGACCCATAACCTTGGATACTACATTACAGCTGAAGGCGTTGAAGATGAATACCAGGTAGACTTCCTGAAAGGAACAGGCTGTGATGATATCCAGGGATACTTCTACTCAAAGCCGGTTCCTGCAGAAGAGTTTGTTAAGTTCCTTACGAAAGAGTAAAAGCTTATAGATGCAGAAATGCATCTTAAGCCTGGAACTTCTTTGATATTGTTCTAAGGTAAAGGGCAACCTGAAGTTCTGTTCTTATTTCTCCGTCCGATAAATCAACTCCAAGAATTTCCTGAAGTCTGTTTATTCTGTAAAGAATTGTATTTCTGTGGGCGTTGTTCAGTTCTGCAACTTTAAGGACGTTTCCTCCGGTTTTCAGATAAAGTGAAAGAGTCTTAAGGAAATCTTCACGTTTTTCATTTTCCATGTCGTTCAGTTTTCCCAAAGTATCGTCATAAAATTTCTGAAGGATTTTTTTATTCTTTACACCAACGATGATTTTGTAGATTCCAAGGTCTTCGTAGTAATTGATTTTATGGACTTGTGAATTTATTTCCAGGGCTACACTTGCATGCTTGTATAATTCCGAAAGATCATCTACAGAACTTGAATAGTCGGAAACTGAAATCAAAGAATCTTTGAAGAATCGGTCCACACCTGCAACAAGGAGAATTTCGTGAAGGAACTGGGTATTGTCATCTTTCACGATATAAACAATTTTCTGTTTATGCAGGAAACTGCAGTACTGGCTCTGGCTGATGTTCATTTTTGGATTGAAAGTATACTGAATGTATCGTTTGATTTTTTCGGTATCGTTATTGAACTGCTCAAGACTGAAATTGATTATTACAACAGAAAAATTCTGTGTGTCATAAAAAGCTGTATTTGCAATCTGGACCGGGTCAAATTTTTCTTTTTCAAAAACTGCACGGTAAAAGAATTTTTCAACTGTGTTGCTGTTCTGGTTGTCGCTAGAAATCATGTTACCGACTTCCTGCATCAGGTCGATTGTGTGGACTTCCCACGGCATTGAAAAAAGAGGGAAGGCTTTTTCATCACAGTATTTAATGATGCTTTCAGGAATCTCTGTAATGTATTTTCCTGTGTTGATTATAAGGCCTGTGGCGTTGTGTTCAATGAAATTGTCTATGTAGACTTTCAGGAATTCATAAAGATGGTTCTTTCCTTTTTTATTCAGGTTGTCTTTTTCTCTTTCGTAATTGATTCCAAGAGTTACTGCCAGTTCGCCTCCACGAATAAACTCAATTGTGGATGCATCTTCTGTATAGTAAATCCAGCTGACATTTTTCTTTAAGCCTTCTTTTCCTGCAAGAAGCTTCAGTCGGAAAGGAGTTTCTGTAAAATTTATGATTGTCTGTAATGTTAATGCCATAAATTTTTCTCCTGAAAATAAAGATGTACAAAAATTACAACAAAAATTAAAAAGATTTGTACCTTTTGTCAATATAAAACTTGTTAAAAGGTGATAATTTTAATTTATAAAAAATTTATCTGCCTGAATGACAGAGTTTATTTATGGAGGACTTATATATGACAGCTAAAGAAGTTGCAGAAATGCAGACATCTAATGTTTTACTTGGTTGGAGTAAACAGGAAGGACTTAATCCTGTTGTTGTTGATCATGCAGAAGGAATTTACATTTACGATACAGAAGGAAATCGTTATGCAGATATGTCTTCTGAACAGGTTAATGTAAACGCCGGTTACGGAAACAAAGAAATGAATGAGGCTATTAAAGCCCAGCTTGATAAATATGCGTATGTTCAGGGCTCCTGGGGTGCTGAACCTCGCGCAAAACTTGCAAAATCTATTATGGACAGACTTCCGGACCTTGCAGGCGGAAAAGTTTTCTTTACAAACGGTGGTGCCGATGCAAATGAAAATGCAATCAAAATGGCCCGCATGTTTACAGGCCGTTTCAAGGTTATGAGCCAGTACCGTTCTTATCACGGATCTACTTTCGGTGCAGGAAACCTGACTGGGGAACCACGTCATTTTGCACTTGAACCTGCAATTCCAGGATTCATTCACTTTGTCGGTCCATATTCATATCAGGAAAAAATTCCTTTTGCTTCCGAAGATGAAGAATGTGAATACTATGTTCACAAACTCCGCGAACAGGTAATTTTTGAAGGCGGTGACAGAATTGCTGCCATCATTCTTGAAACTGTAATCGGTTCAAACGGTATCATCATTTATCCAAAGAACTACCTTAAAGGAGTCAGAAAAATCTGTGATGAATTCGGAATCATGATGATCTGTGATGAAGTTATGGCCGGCTGGTACAGAACCGGAAAAATGTTCGCTTACATGAACTTTGACGTAACTCCGGATATTGTAACTTTTGCAAAGGGTGTTAACTCAGGTTACATTCCTCTTGGTGGTGCAATCGTAAAAAAAGAAATTGCACATTTTTTTGACAAGGTTTACTTAAGCTGTGGTCTGACATATTCAGGACATCCTCTGGCATGTGCTGCCGGTGTTGCCTGTCAGGAATTCTATCTTAAGAATGACATTGAATCACACGTTCAGAAAACAGGTGCCCACCTTGGAAAAGTTCTTGAAAAGATCAAGGCAAAACATCCATGTGTAGGTGATGTTCGTTATATCGGACTTTTCAGCGGTGTTGAACTGATAAAAGATCCTGAATCAAAAGAACCTCTTGTTCCATGGGGACAGGATCCGAAAGGAATTATGGGAGCAATCGTAAAGGAACTAAAAAGCAGGGGATTCTTTACTTACTCACATGAAAACGTAATCATCGTTGCTCCTCCGCTTATTATCACAGAAGCACAGATTGATGAAGAACTTAAAAAGCTTGATGAAGTATTAAGCATTGTTGATGAAAAATACATCTAAAAACTGACACCTGGAGACAGTAGAATTTTTTTGTTTGTTTTTTTTGATTCTGCTGTCTCCTTTTTTTTTTGGAGAATGATTTATGACTTTTAATTTTACAACTGCTCCCCGGACTTTGATCGGTGTGGGTGCTTTGGAAATGGCAGCTCCATATCTTATTGAGTATGGAAGAAAGGCCCTTATTGTAACAGGAAAAATAATCACACAGACAGGTCTTGCAAATAAAGTTTCACAGTTCCTTCTTTCTCTTGGAATTGAATCTGTAATTTTTAACGACTTACCTGGTGAACCGACTGATATTATGATCATGGAAGGCGTTAAAGTTTTCAAAGAACGTCAGTGTGATTTTATTGTAGGACTTGGCGGAGGAACTCCTATTGATACTGCAAAAGCGATTGCGGCCATGGCTGTTCTTCCTGGAAAAATGATTGATTACAAGGGAAAAGAATTAACAGGGAACTTTGCTCCTCTTGTTCTTATTCCTACTACTGCAGGAACAGGTTCAGAAGTTACACGTTATTTTGTTTTTACAAACACAGAGACTGATGAAAAACTGCTGTTTAAAGGAGACGGTCTTCTTCCAAAAATTGCAGTTATTGATTACAACTACACTGTGTCTTCTCCAAAAAGCATTACACTTGCAACCGGAATGGATGCCCTTTGTCATGCGGTAGAAAGCTACACCTGCCGTAAAGCAAATCCGATTACAGACATGTTCTGTGTTGATGCTGTAAAACGTATTTTCAAATACCTTCCAAAA
Source organism: Treponema sp. (assembly GCA_045617385.1). Classification (GTDB taxonomy): domain Bacteria; phylum Spirochaetota; class Spirochaetia; order Treponematales; family Treponemataceae; genus Treponema_D. Next base: position 32,714 of record JAZLIM010000090.1, on the reverse strand, counting down.
GCCTGTGAAAACGGAAAAGACCTGGAAGCCCGTGAAAATATGAGCTTTGCAGCATACGAAGCAGGTGTTGCAATCAATGGTGCTCCAACTACAATCATTCATGGAATGAGCCGTCCTATTGGAGCATGCTTCCATGTTCCTCATGGAATTTCGAATGCTATGCTTGCAGTTGAATGTCTTAAGGCAGTTCTTGATGGCTGTTACGAAAAGTTTGCAAATCTTGCTGTTGAAATTGGAGCTGCAGAACCGGGCTGTGACCCGAAAACCGGAGCTGAAAAATTCATTGAAGCTCTTGAAGCTTTGACAAAGGAACTTCAGGTTCCGACTCTCCGTGAATATGGACTGGACCTTGAAAAATTCGCTGCCCTCGAAGATAAGATGGCAGGGGATTCTGTTGCTTCAGGAAGCCCGGCCAACTGCTGGAAAATTCTTACAAAAGAAGAGCAGATAGCAATTTATGAAAGATTGAGAAATAAATAAAAACGATTATTTGTAATAATAAAAGTTTCATACAGAAATAGATTTTTTTTTGTATGAAACTTTTTTTTTTGTTTAAAATGCACAATTAAAAGTTTGATTATTTATATATATTGTACAATGTGAACAAAATGATTTTCCAATAAGTTATGTACAAAAGAATTACATAAGTCAGCAAAGATGCTGGATGCATGTAAAAAAAAGGAATGTCGTATGGCGTTCTAATTTTATATGCGAAAAGCTTTGCTGATTTCCAGCCGGGCTTTTTGCAAAAAGGAGTCCGTTATGGTTAAACTTCGTAAACTCATCGTTCTTGGTGTTATTGCTTCTATGGCAATGACAAATGCCTTTGCTGCCAAAAAGCAGAAAACAATCAAACTTGGTTTCAATATTCCTCTTACCGGAGACTCCCCGAAAGTTGGAGAGAGCGGTAAATATGCAGGAGAAATCGTAAAGAATGAAATTAATGCCGCTGGCGGTCTTGAAGTAAATGGGGAAAAATATCTCCTTGAATTCATTTATGTTGATAACGAACTGAAACCGGATTCAGCAATCAATGCAGCAAATAAGCTTATTGATATTGATAAGGTTCTGGCTTCAATTGGACCTGAAGGATCAGGACGCGCAATTGCAGCAGGTGAAGTTTACAACGATATGAAAGTTCCTATGATTACTCCTTGGGCAACAAATCCTAAAGCAACTCTTGGAAGACCATATTGTTTTCGTGCCTGCTTTCTGGATCCATTCCAGGCTCCTGTAGCTGCCAAGTTTGCAAGTGAACAGTTTGGTGGAAAGAAAGTTGCTATCGTTTACAACCTTGAAGACGACTATTCGAAAACCCTTGCCGAACTTTTTAAAAGTGAATGGGAAACAAAATACGGAAAAGTTGTTGTATTTGAATCATTTGGTCAGAAGGATCAGGATTTCAGTGTACAGCTTACAAAGGTCGTAAACTCAGATGCAGATTTCCTTTATCTTCCTGATTACTATAACTTTGTTGGACTTATTACTTCACAGGCAAAAGACCTTGGTTGGTCAAAGCCTGTAATGGGTTCTGATTCATGGGGATCTGCTGACCTTTTCCCACTTTCAAAAGGGGCAGTTGTTGGTGACTACTTCACTACACATTATGCAGCAAAGGGTGCAACTGGAAAAACAAAAGACTTTATTGAAAAGTACCAGAAAGCCTACGGTTATACTCCTGATGATGTAGCTGCGCTTACATATGATGCAATCTATATCGTTCTTCAGGCAATTCAGGATGCAGGTCTTACAGGAAACCTCAAAAAAGACCGTGTAGCAATCAAAGAAGCTATGGGAAAGATTTCAAGCTTTGCCGGTGTAACAGGAAATATGAAATTTACTCCTGATGGAGACCCAATTAAGGATGCTGTTGTCGTTCGCGTTACAGAAGAAGGTGAATTCGAATATGTAAAGAGTCTGCAGCCGTAACAACAGGTTCTAAAATAAAATAGTTAATGTGGCAGTTCAAAGTTGTTCTCAATTTTGAATTGCCATTTCCTTCGTAGTCAGAATGGAGGCTTGTATGACATTTCTGATTCAAAATATTTTTAATGCACTTCAGTGGGGCAGTTTCTATTCGATGATTGCCCTTGGATATTGTCTTGTTTATGGTGTGTTAAGACTTATCAATTTTGCTCATGGTGATATCTTCATGACATCAACATACATCGCGTTCTTTATTGTGGCTTTTTTGACAGCCCACTTTGCAGGATTGACTGGTGTACCGCTTTTTGTAATTACCCTTGTCTGTACTATGGCTCTTACAGCACTTTTAGGTGTAGGTATTGAAAAAGTTGCCTATAAACCACTGAGAGCTAAAGGCGCAAACCGACTTTATGTGGTCATTACAGCTTTAATGATCGGATTTATTCTTGAAAACGGAAACTTAGCAATTCTTGGTGCTTCTGCAAGAAGTTTTCCGGATATCCTTCCTAAGCACATATGGAATATTGGACCGGTAACAATTACCAGTCTTAAAGTACTTGTAATTGTAAGTGCAATAATCATTTTTATAATCTTACAGTTTATCGTTCAGAAAACAACACTTGGCATGAGTATGCGTGCCATATCTTATGACAAGTTTGCAATTCCGTTAATGGGTATTCCTGTTAATACAGTAATTACTTTTACTTTTGGTTTAGGTTCAGCTTTAGCGGCAGTTGCAGGAATTCTTTTTGGTATGTCCTATCCTGTTATGGATCCTTACATGGGAACAATCATCGGATGGAAAGCATTTATTGCCGCAGTAGTAGGTGGTATCGGTGATATTAAAGGTGCCTTTATCGGAGGCTTCCTGCTTGGATTCATTGAAATCTTTGTAACAGCATTTCTTCCATCTAGTTATAAGGATCTGATTTCATTTGTTATTCTGCTGGTGATTCTGACAATTAAACCTACAGGTTTCTTTGGTGTGGCCAAAAGTACAAAGATTTAAGGAGGATTGAAAATGAAGTGGTTAAATACTATGAACAGCCGGATTGATTCAAAATTCAATCCATCATCCAGATCCCGAAAATTGATTATGCCTGTTTCAACAATTGTAATGATTGTTACTCTTACAATCCTTGCAAAGTTTGGAGTAATAAATAATTACCTTCAGACAATTATTGTTACAATCTGTATTAACATAATCATGTCGGCAAGCTTGAACATTGTAAACGGATACATGGGAGAGTTCAGTTGTGGTCATGGTGGATTCATGGCAACTGGAGCTTATGTTTCGTCTGTCGTTTCCTTAATTCTTTTCAAAGATGGAAATGCAATTACAGGTCATGCTGTTTTACCGGAGGGGTTTGCACTTATTGGTTTTCCTGTTTCTATAATTTTGGGTGGAATAGGAGCTATGCTGGTAAGCCTTATTGTTGCAATCCCTTCTTTCAAAACCCGTGACGACTATCTTGCAATTATTACAGTTGCCGCAAACTTTATTGTTACCACAGCGATAAACAATATTCCGCTTGTCGGTGCAAGTCGTGGACTTCTGGGAATGAAAAGTGTAATGAATGGAATGGCTGATATATTTGATGTTCCATGGATTCTTATCTGGGGATTGGTTTTTGCTATTCTTTCAGTTGTTTCGATTCACTTTCTTATGAACTCAACACTAGGGAAAGGTATCAGTGCTGTAAAATATGACGAAATTTCGGCTGAAATCATGTCTGTAAATACCAATAACATGAAGCTTATTGCATTTACTTTCAGTTCATTCCTGGCCGGAATTGCCGGTGGTCTTTTTGCACATCTTCTTGGTTTTATCAGTCCGGCAAGTTTTGGAATCATGAAGTCAACAGAATCTCTTGTAATGGTTTACCTTGGTGGTATGGGCTCTTTAAGTGGTTCAGTTCTTTCAGCAATAATATTTACAATCCTTCTGGAATTGTTAAGACCTGCACAGATCTGGAAATGGGTTATTATCCCTCTAATTTTGATTTTCATAATGGAATTCCATCCGGAAGGAATTATGGGTTCTAAAGAACTTACTCATGTATTTCCATGGCTCAAAAAGTTTTTCCCGGAAGATAAGAATAAAATGAAGCCGGAAACTGGGTCGGAAGGAGGGACAATATGAGCGAAACATTATTAAAGATAGATCACCTTACGCACCGTTTTGGTGGTTTACAGGCATTGACAGATATTAATGTTGATATTAAAAAAGGAACAATCAATGCACTTATCGGGCCTAACGGTGCGGGTAAGACAACTGTATTCAATCTTGTCAGCGGCTTTTATGTACCTTCAGAAGGTGACATTACTTTTGATGGAAAAAGACTAAACGGATTAAAACCTCATCTGATTGCAGACTTGAAGATTGGCCGTACTTTCCAGAATATCCGTTTGTGGAGTGATATGACAGTTCTGGATAATATCTGCATTGCCCAGCATTCCCGTCTTGGATTCGGATTGAAGGATGTTTTTCTGAAAACAAAAAAATACAAAGATAGAGAAGCTGAAATTCATAAAGAAGCATGGGAACTTCTTGAAAAATTCAGCCTGGCCGACAAGGCTCTTGATTATCCGAAAAATCTTCCATACGGAATTCAGCGCCGAGTAGAAATTGCAAGAGCTTTGAGTCTTAACCCGAAGCTTTTGATGCTCGATGAACCGGCTGCAGGACTTTCGACTTCAGATCTTGATGGACTTATCTCGTATATTAAATGGATTCACGAAACCTTTAATATTACAATCTGGATGATTGAGCATCAGATGCAGGTTGTAAATACTCTGGCGGACCATATTAAAGTAATTAATTTTGGTAAGGAACTTGCAGAAGGTACACCGGACGAAATTCAGAAAAATCCTGCTGTTATTGATGCTTATCTTGGAAATTCCAATATCAACATCAAAGATGCTTATCCGGGTTTGCCAGAAAAGAAGAGTAAATCACATTAATAAAAGGAGGCCTGATTATGCTGCTTGAAGTAAAAGATTTGAGAGTTGGTTATGGAAATATCGAAGCCCTTCATGGAATAAATTTTAATGTTGATAAAGGCGAGATTGTAACACTGATTGGAGCAAACGGTGCCGGAAAAACTTCGACTTTGCTTACCTTGTCCAGATTACCAAAACCTGAAGCTCCTGCTGTTCTCCAGGGTGATGTACTTTTTGAAGGAAAAAGCATTCTAAAGACAGAACCGCAGACATTAATTCAGAAAAAAATGATGTGCCTTGTACCGGAAGGTCGACATATTTTCGGGAACCTAACAGTTGAAGAAAATCTTCAGATGGCCTGTTATGGCCGCAGACACGAAAAGTTCCATGAAATGGTTACAGCCGAACTTTATGACCTGGTTTATGATCTGTTTCCGCGCCTTCATGAAAGAAGGAAACAGAGAAGTGAACTTCTTTCCGGTGGTGAACAGCAGATGCTTGCAGTTGGACGTGCATTGATGACTGACTGTGATTTTATCATGCTTGATGAACCAAGTATGGGACTTGCTCCGAAACTCATGTTCGAAATGTTCCGTGCTCTTAAACGTCTGAACATTCAGAAAGGAATGACACTTCTGGTAGTAGAACAGAATGCAAAAGTTGCCCTTGATTTTTCCGACCGTGGATACGTTCTCCGTACTGGCGAAATAATAGCAAGTGGAACAAGCAGTGAACTTAGTTCAAATCCCGAAGTTCAGAAAGCCTATCTGGGCGGGTAAATTGGTTATTTAATTTCAGGAGGATTTCATGTATTCAACAGATATTTTGATATCAAGTGAAAATTCTCTTCTGATTCAATTTGAGAAGAGAATCTGTCCGGAAGTTAACAGTCAGGTTTTAATGTTTGTTGATGCTTTTGAGACGGAAACACGTGGTCTTCCTGAAATTATTGAAACTGTTCCAACATATTGTTCGGTAACTGTATTTTTTGATGAAAAGCTTTGTAATCATAATTTCCCAAAAAAAATAGCAGAAAAAATTCTGAAAGGATCTTTGTCTTTTAGGGAAGAAAAAAAAGAAAAGAATAGGACTATTAAGATTCCTGTCTGTTATGAGGACGAAGAATTTGCACCGGACCTAGAAAAGATTTCAACCCAAACCGGTTTATCAAAAAAAGAAATAATAGAACTGCACAGTTCAACCGAATATCTGATTTATATGCTCGGGTTTTTACCTGGGTTTCCGTATTTAGGCGGGATTGATGAAAGACTGGAAATTCCAAGATTAGAAACTCCAAGAAAAAAAATACAGGCCGGAAGTGTAGCTGTTGGAGGAAAACAGACAGGTTTGTATCCGGTTGAATCTCCTGGAGGCTGGCTGATAATAGGACGCACGCCATTGAAAGTTTTTGATGCAGAGCGGAATCCTTCATTTTTGTATGAATCAGGTGATAAAATTCGTTTTGTTCCTGTCTCCAGAAATCATTTTGATAATTTTAATGAAAATTTATGGTTAAACGAAAATACTACAAAAATAGATGTGATTGAAGAAAAAACAAGATTTGTCTGTGGTTCAGGAATCAGAATAATTGATCCAGGATTAAACACTACTGTCCAGGATATGGGTATTTTCGGTTTTCAAAAATATGGAATCGGGCAATGCGGTGCTATGGATGAACTTAGTTTTAAGATGGCCAATATGCTTTGCGGGAATCTGGAAACAGTGGCCTGTCTTGAAACAACCTTAAGTGGTCCTGAAATACAATTTATTCTTCCCTGTGATTTTGCTATTACAGGTGCAGTTTTTGAAAATGCAAATCTTGATGATAAACATATCGAGATGAACAGAGTTTATCATGCAGGAAAAGGCTCTGTATTGAAATGTGGTTATTCTTCTTACGGACTTCGTTCTTATATTGCTTTTTCTGGAGGTGTTCTCGTTCATAAAAAATTCGGAAGTTCATCTACAAATACTAAAATCAGAACCGGGGGATATAAGGGTAGAAAACTTATGTCAGGAGATGAGATTGCAATCGGTAAAAATAAAAATAATGAAATGAGACTAAAAGAAAATTACGAAATGAATCCTTTCTTTATTCAGAAAGAAGAAATTGTGAGCCTGCAATGTGTCAGGTCTTCTCAGACTGATTTTTTTACTCAAGATATAATCTCAGCTTTTATGAATAACATTTATACGGTTACTCCTGATAGTGACAGAATGGGAATTCGTTTTTCAGGAAAAAGCCTTGCCTGCGGGAAAACTGATATTATCAGTGATGCTGTTCCTTTTGGGGCTGTGCAGATTACTTCTGAAGGCCTTCCGGTTGTTATGGCATCTGACCGTCAGACTACGGGTGGATATGCAAAGATTGCATGTGTCACAAAAAAATCAATGTGTAAACTTTCACAGGCAGTTCCCGGAACTAAAGTACAGTTTTCTTTTATTTAAAAAAAGGAGAGTCAATTATGGAAAACAATAATCCGTTTAAAAACAGTAAACCAGGTGAAGTAAGAAAGTTAATCAGTGAAGGAAAAATTAACTGTCAAACATCGGGAATGTGTGAAGGCTACGCCCAGGCAAATTTATGTATCCTTCCCCAAAAATATGCTTACGATTTTCTTCTGTTCTGTCAAAGAAATCCTCAGTCCTGTCCTTTACTTGAAGTCGGGGATGCAGGGGACAGATTCATGAAATCGTCTGCGCCTGGATGCGACATAACTAAAGAAGTCCCTAAGTACAGAGTGTGGAAGAATGGTGAACTGGCTGGTGAATATTCTGATGTAAGCGAATTCTGGCGTGACGATTTGGTGACCTTTGTAATCGGCTGCAGTTTTTCTTTTGAGGGCCCATTAATGTCAGCAGGAATAGATGTGAGAAATATTTCAGAAAATCATAATGTTCCTATGTACCTTACAAATATTGATACAATTCCTGCAGGCATCTTCAGCGGAAAAATGGTTGTGTCCATGAGACCAGTTCCTTATAACCAGATTGTAAAAGCCATAACAATAACAGGAAGGGTTCCAAAAGTACATGGAGCTCCAATCCATATAGGAGATCCGTCTGTAATCGGAATAAATGATTTGGGGAATCCGGATTTTGGTGAGCCAAGTACTATTAGACCCGGTGAAGTTCCGGTTTTCTGGTGTTGCGGAGTAACGCCTCAAAGTGTAGTAATGAATTCAAAGCCAGAATTCTGTATTACTCATGCACCGGGACACATGCTTATTACAGATATTCCTGAATGTCAGTTACAGAATTAAAAAGAGAGGTTAAATTATGAAGAATGTTGCATACTACAATGGAAAAATGGGGCTCCAGGAAGAATTAACTATTCCTTTTCTGGACAGAGCAATGTTTTTTGGAGATGGTGTTTATGATGCAACTTACAGTGCGAACAGAAAAATCTTTGAAAAAGACTGGCACATAGAACGTTTCTACAACAGCCTGAATGCAGTAAAAATTCCTTTTAAACTTTCTAAAGAACAACTTCTGGAAGAAATACAGAAATGTATTGATGCCATGGATAGCGACGGAGTCTGTTTTGTTTACTGGGAAGTTACAAGAGGAACAGCGCCAAGAAATCATCTTTTTCCTGATGCAGAACCAAATCTGTTAATCAATATTACAGAAGCAAAACTGACGGATTTACGGACACCATGCAGGTTGATTACAGAAGAAGATACGAGGTTTTATCACTGTAATATAAAGACTTTGAATCTTCTTCCAAACGTAATGGCAAGTCAGAAAGCATTTGAAGCAGGTGCCAAAGAAGTAGTTTTTCATCGAGGAACTCGTGTTACCGAATGTGCTCATACAAATGTCAACATATTAAAAGATGGGGTTTTAATTACTCCGCCTCTTGATGAACTGATTCTTCCGGGAGTTACACGCCGGCATTTTATAACTTTGTGTCGTAGGCTTGGTATTCCCTTTGAAGAACGTCCGTTTTCTCTTGATGAACTTTTCAATGCTGATGAAGTATTCATAACTTCTGCCGGAACACTTGGACTTGCAGCCTGTGAAATAGATGGGAAAGCAGTTGGTGGAAAAGCAACAGAATTACTGAAGAAACTTCAAAAAGCATGTGTAGAAGATTTTGAAAAAGAAACTGGCTATAAAGCTGACATCATTTAATATATGAATAAGTTACTAATAGAAGATATTGTATTACGTTATTCCGGTCGGGGAATGGATATCCTTAGAAAATTTATACCGGATAATTTTGCTGAAAAAGCAGCTTTATCAATTCTTTCTTGGGATAAAGGAAATGTTTTTATTACCACCGGTTTTTATGTAGCTGGTTTTGCGGAAACTGACGGACCTGCAGGAGCCGTTTTTCTTGCAAAAGCTTTGAAAACCCTTGGGTTCAAACCGTTTATTATAACTGATGAATTCTGCAAAGATTTTTTTGAACCTGAAAGACTAGATGTTATTTATATTCCTTTTGATTCTGATGAATCTATTGCTCAGTATCTTTTGGAGACATTTAAACCTGCAGGCCTTATAAGTATTGAACGTTGTGGAATAAACATAAATGGTGAATATGCAAATATGAAAGGTGAAAACATTTCTGATAAAACTGCGCGTATTGATATGCTCTTTCGTCTGGCCCTTGGGACATATCCGACTATTGGAATCGGTGACGGTGGAAATGAAATAGGGATGGGAAATGTTGCTGATATCATAAATTTGAATCTTTCAATTTCACCATGCATAGTTTCTACAGAATATCTTGTAATCGCCACTGTTTCCAACTGGGGCGCTTACGCTGTCATTGCATATTTACAGAGATTAAGTGGCCGAAAAGTTTTCATGAGTTTTGATGAAGTAAATGAATATATTTTGAGAACTGTAAAAAAGGGAAGCGTTGACGGAGTTTTGAAAGAACCGGTTTGCAGTGTCGACGGATTCGGTATGGATATTGAAAAAGAAATAATCACATCTCTTGGAGAGATAATATGAAAATTGATTTGAACTGTGATTTAGGTGAAAGTTTCGGTAATTACAAAATTGGACTTGATTCTGAAGTTATCAGATATATTTCTTCTGCAAACATTGCATGTGGTTTTCATGCATCAGACCCTGTTGTTATGTCAGAAACTGTTTCCATTGCAAAAGAACTGGGGGTAAAAGTTGGGGCCCATCCGGGGTTTCCGGATCTTGTTGGTTTTGGCCGAAGAAATATGAATGTATCTCCAATTGAATTGAAAGCAATGGTCCAGTATCAGATTGGGGCACTGAAAGCTTTTTGTGATGCACAGAAAATCAAAATGAATCATGTTAAACCCCATGGTGCTATGTATAATATGGCCACTAAAGATCTGAACTTAGCTATTGCCATCTCGGAAGGAATTGCAGAAGTAGATTCTTCATTAATCCTTCTTGGATTAAGCGGAAGTGAATTATTGAAAGGTGCAGAACAGGTAGGACTGAAAACTGCAAGTGAAGTCTTTGCTGACCGCGCTTATGAAGAAGACGGCTCTCTTGTTTCACGTACAAAACCAGGTGCAGTAATTACTGATGAAAATGAAGCAGTCAGAAATGTAATCTGTATGATCAAATATGGAAAAATTAAAACAGTTACAGGAAAGGAAATAGAAATCAGAGCAGATTCAGTATGTGTACATGGTGATAATCCAAAAGCTCTGAATTTCGTAAAATATATTCATAAAAAGCTGAATGAAGAAAATATAAAAATAGAAGCTTTTTGATTTCTTGTGTACAAAATGCACAAAATATTTAATTATATTTGTAAACTTTAGTATATATAAAGTTTTTGAATCCTAATATATTACAGACATAAAAAAGAGGTACGGAGTTGCAGAAAACTAAATTAAAAATGGCGCTTGTTCAGCTGCATGGTGAACTGACAAATGATGCAAACATCAGAAATGCCGTTGAAAAAATAGAAGAAGCTGCTTCAAAAAATACAGACATTGTCGTTTTACCTGAAATGTTCAGTTGTCCATATAAGGCCTCTAACTTTCCGGTCTTTGCTCAGAAAGACGGAGAGAATAACTGGAAGGTACTTTCGGAAGCTGCCAGAAACAACAAGGTTTATCTTGTTGCAGGTTCTATGCCGGAACGGGATGGTGAAAAAATTTATAACACTTCCTACGTGTTCGACAGGGACGGAAAGCAGATTGCAAAACACCGGAAGATGCATCTTTTTGACTGCGATATTCCGGGCGGTGCAAATTTTCACGAAAGTGATACTTTGACAGCCGGAAACGAAGTTACGGTTTTTGATACTGAGTTCGGAAAGTTCGGATTGATGATCTGTTTTGATATCCGGTTTCCGGAATTAAGCCGCCTTATGATGGAGAAGGGAGCAAAAATGATTTTTGTTCCGGCTGCCTTCAACATGACGAGCGGACCAAACTGGTGGGAAATAATGTTCCGTACCAGGGCTACAGACAATCAGGTTTATATGGCGGGGTGTTCACCTGCAAGGGATGAGAAAGGCTGTTATGTAGCCTGGGGACATTCCCTGGTGGTAGATCCTTTCGGGAAAATCCTGAACCAGCTGGATGAAAAAGAATCCATACTGTATCAGGAAATAGACCTGGCCGAAGTTGAAAACTTCAGGCAGCAATACAAGATATTAAAGTCTAGAAGACTTGATATATATGAACTTACCGAAAAAGGTAAAAACTAAATTGGAATCAAAGGCGATTCAATACATCAGTTCTGGTGGATTGAATCGCCTTTTTTGTTTTGGAGGTACAAAATGAAAAGAGTAATTGGAAAAGCAGCAGCATTGCTTGCTTCTGTTTTACTGGTGGCAGGACTTACAGGATGTTCTAAGAAGTCATCTGAAAAGAGTATCAAGATTGGTATTCTTTACAGTACAACAGGAAACTTCAGTCTTTCTGAAACACCTATGCATAATGCTGCAAAAATGGCTATTGATGAAATCAATGCTGCCGGTGGAATTAAGGGAATGAAAATTGAACCTCTGTATGTTGACTATGGTTCAGATCCTTCAATGGCTGCAGAAAAAGCACAGCAGATGATGCTTAAAGACAAGGTTACAGCAATCATCGGAACAAACGCTTCAAACACTCGTCTTGCTGTTATTCCTACAATTGAAAAATACAACGGACTTCTTGTTTACAATACATACTACGAAGGTGAAAAGCCTTCAAAGAATCTTCTGTATACAAACACATGTCCAAACCAGCAGGTTGCATCATTCATGCCTTGGATGATCGAAAACCTTGGTAAAAAAGTTTACATAGTTGGTTCAGATTATGAATTCCCACGCAAGTCAATTGCATTTGCAAAAGAATACATTGCTTCGGCCGGCGGTGAAATTGTAGGTGAAGATTATGCTCCTAACGGAGAAACAGATTTTTCTTCAATCGTAAACAGAATCAAGGCTTCAGGATGTGATGTAGTATTCAGTGCTGTTGCAGGTAACTCGGCTGTTCCATTCTACAAAGATTATTCACAGTACGGTATGGATCCAAAAGTAACACCTATCTGTGGTATTGCTTCACACGAAGCTGCAATCAAATCTGTAGGTGCAAGTGCTGTTGGATGTTACGCATCATTCGATTACTTCAACTCTATTGAAACACCTGAAAACAAGGCCTTCATTGAAAAGTACACAAGTCTTTATGGTGCAAACACAACAATTACAAACCTGGCAGAAGGTGCTTACCACGGTGTTTACATGCTGGCAAAAGCTATCGAAAACGCTAAGTCACTTTCAACACAGGATATTATTGAAGCAGCATCTGGCATGGAATTCGATTCACCTGCAGGAAAACTCAAGATGGATAAAGAAAACCACCACTGCTGGCTGAACACTTACATTGGTCAGGTTCAGGAAGACCTTACTTACAAGGTTGTTGCTTCAAGCGACGGACTTGTTGCTCCAATACCTAACTAATTAATCTGAAAAAAAATCGGAACTTGCAGCAGCCTGAAATATTCAAACTGCTGCAGGTTTAATCTTAATTTAATGAGGTTTATAGATGAGTCTTTTTATTCAACAGTTATTGAACGGAATCAGCAACTCATCAGTTCTTTTTCTGACATCAATCGGGCTTGTAATCATCTTTGGTATGATGGATGTTGTAAACAACGCCCATGGTGAATTCATAATGATAGGTGCTTATGTTGCCTGTATTTCAGTAAACGTTCTTCATATTCCGTTTGCAATTGCTGCAATCCTTGCTGCCCTTATAGCCGGAGGAGTCGGAATTATTATTGAACGGCTTTTAATAAAAAAACTTTACGGTAAGGTTGCTGAAACTTTACTTGTTACTTTTGCCCTGGAGTATATTCTCCAGCAACTTGTACGTATGATTTTTGGTCCTGAAAACCAGACTATGGAAGTTCCTGTTAAAGGTCAGCTTGTTATGGGGTCTGTTTCGGTTCCTTATTACAACCTGGTCCTTATCGGTCTTGCACTGGCTGTTCTTGGAATAACTCTTCTTCTGTTTTTCAAGACAACTTTCGGTATGCAGCTCCGTGCCATCAACCAGAATAGAGACATGACACAGTGTCTTGGTGTAAATGTATCAAAAATCAATATGTTTACTTTTGCCTACGGTGCTGCTCTTGCAGGTTTTTCAGGAGCCCTTATTGCACCAATCAAGAGTGTCTTCCCTGGAATGGGACCGGCATTCAATGTTGACGGATTCCTTGTTGTAATCCTTGGCGGATTGAATTCAATTATCGGTTCTTTTGCAAGTTCATTCGTAATCAATGAATCCATTACTATCATGTCCGGTTACATGAGTCAGATTGTTTCAAAACTTCTGATCTTTGTTGTAATCATCGTTGTTGTACGTTTCAGACCGAACGGTCTGTTCGCTTCAAAGGAAAAGAGATAGGCAGGAGGTAATGCATGACTTTTGAAAACAGATTTGAAAAATTAAAGACTCCTGGACTTTCAGGAATCAAAGGTATAACAGTAGAAAAGTGGATTGCATACGGAGTATTTCTTCTGCTTCTTGTAATCCCTATGTTTACCTCTTTATATAACCAGCTTTTGTTCGGTAAGTTCATTTCTTACATGATCTTTGCCCTGGCTCTGGATATCCTCTGGGGTTATGCAGGACTTATGAACCTGGGGTTTGCCCTGTTTTTTGGTCTTGGCGGATATGTACTTGGTATAAGCTTAAGCTGTCAGACAGGACTTCCGGCTTTTATGGAATTCGGTGGTCTTACTCAGATTCCGCTTCTTTACAAGCCTTTACTGAATATTCCTTTTGCAGTTCTTATGGGGCTTCTGGTTCCTGCAGTAGTTGCATTTATTCTTGGGCTCTTCATTTTCTACAGTAAGATCAAAGGTGTATTCTACAACCTTATTACTCTTGCTCTTGCTGCATTGTTTGAACTTCTTCTTGCAACAAAGCAGGTTTACACAGGCGGTTCTTCGGGAATCAACGGAATCGGTTCTGGTCTTGATAAAATTACTTTCTTTGGAAAACCAATCGGAATTACCGGATGGTATTACATCGGATTTATTGGACTTATAATCGTTTACGTTCTGTGCCGTCTTCTTACAAAATCACGTTTCGGTTCAGTAATTAAGTCTGTAAGAGATAATGAAGCCAGAGTTCAGTTCCTGGGATATAACCCTGCAGTATTCAAGATTGCAATCTTCAGTATCTCAGCATTCTTTGCAGGATTTGCTGGAATGGTTTACCTTCCAATGACTTCATTCATTTCAATTGAAGCTGCCGGTGTAAGCTTTTCTACAATGATTCTTGTATGGCTTGCAGTTGGTGGTCGCGGAAACCTGACCGGCTCTATGGTAGGTGCACTTTTAGTAAGTTTCCTTCAGTCAACTTTGTCTGAATACTTTGGAAATATGTGGCAGTTTGTACTTGGTGTTGTATTGATCGTAATCGTTTACTTCCTTCCAAAGGGAATAATTGGAACACTTCAGGATATTCAGTACAACAAAAGAATTGCAAAAGTAATTGCTGCTGCAAAGGCAGAACAGGGAAAGGAGGAATAATATGGCATACCTTGAACTCAGAGACATATCAGTTGTTTTCTCCGGATTCCGTGCAGTAAATCAGGTTAATCTGAAAATCGATGAAGGGGAACTCCGCGTTCTGATTGGACCTAACGGTGCTGGTAAAACTACAATTATGGATATGATTACAGGAAAAACAAAACCTACAGAAGGTAAGATTTTCCTGAACGGAAAAGAAATTACAGGTGTCGCACCTTACAAGATTTCAGAAGTGTACAAAATTGGGCGTAAATTCCAGGGACCAAACATTTTTGCAAATATGACAGTTTTTGAAAATGTTGAAGTTGCCCTCCGCGGTTACAGTTCTCTGGTTAAGACTTTTACCTACAGAAGAACACCTGAAATTGTTGAAAAAATTGAAGGCATTCTTAAGCAGATCAATCTTTATGAATATAAGGATATGATTTCTTCTTCACTTTCTCACGGACAGCGTCAGTGGCTTGAAATGGGAATGGTTCTTGCCCAGGACCCGAAAGTAATTCTTCTTGATGAACCTACTTCCGGTATGACAGCAGATGAAACTTATAAAACCGGAGAAATGATCAAGACTGTAATGAAAGGAAAAACAATTCTTGTAATCGAACACGATATTGATTTCGTTAAACAGATTGCCAAGAAAGTAACAGTTCTTAATCACGGTGAAATTCTTGCAGAAGGTTCATACGAAGAAATTACAAACAATCCTGAAGTTATCAAAGTTTACCTTAAGACTGATGACGAGTTTGAACCTAAAGAACCGACAGCAGAAGAAAAGATTGTAAGTGAAATGAAACAGAAACTTGTTGAATCTGTTACGGAGGTGAAGTAATGCTTGAAGTAAAGGATGCATGTGTAAGCTATGGAAAAAGCCGTGTTGTAAACGGAATTTCTTTAAAAATCGATAAGCCTGATACATATCTTATTCTTGGCCGTAACGGAGTTGGAAAAACAACTTTTATGAAAAGT
The DNA here is from genome assembly GCA_045617385.1 of Treponema sp. Classification (GTDB taxonomy): domain Bacteria; phylum Spirochaetota; class Spirochaetia; order Treponematales; family Treponemataceae; genus Treponema_D. Next base: position 16,897 of record JAZLIM010000090.1, on the reverse strand, counting down.
ATTATCGGGCTTCTTCCAATGGATTCAGGTTCAATTACCTTTAATGATAAGGACCTTACAAAAGCTAAAGCCTACGAAAGAAGCCAGAATGGAATTGCCTATGTTCCGCAGGGACGTGAAATCATTCCGATGCTCACTGTTAAGGAAAACCTTCAGCTTGGTTGTGTTGCCCACAAAAAAGTTGATTTCGAAAAAAAGATGGAAGAAGTATTAACATACCTTCCGGACCTTGTAGTTCATTTAAAAAGAAAAGGCGGCGTTCTTTCTGGCGGTCAGCAGCAGCAGCTTGCAATTGCAAGGGCACTGATGAGCGACCCGAAACTCCTTATTCTTGATGAACCGACTGAAGGTATTCAGCCTAATATCGTTATGGGAATTGCAGATATTCTTAAGCGTTATCAGAAAGCAAAGAATATTCCGCTTCTTATTGTTGAACAGAACCTTCATTTTGCCAGAAGAATTGGTGATCACTTTATGATCATTCAGAAAGGACAGAGTGTAAAAGAAGGAACAATTGATGAACTTACAGATGAAGTATCTGCAAAGTACATTTCAGTTTAATTGGAGAAGTTGATTATGGCAAAAAATTATGTAATAACAATTGCCCGAGGATTTGGTTCGGGCGGAAAAGAAATAGCACAGAAAATAGGGGAGAAACTTGGAATCCCTGTATATGAAAAACAGATTCTTGAAATGGCATCAAGCTATTCAGGGCTGAGTGAAGAAATGTTCCTGCGTGTTGATGAAAAACTCAGGGGAAGTACAGTTACAAACGCTCTGAATAAATTTACATTCCCAAAAGCAGTAACTCCACAGAGCAAGAGATTCGAAAGTGACATCAACCTGTTCTGTATTCAGTCAGAAATCATTAAGGAACTTGCCAAAAATGTAAGCTGTATCGTAATTGGAAAATGTGCAGACCACATCCTTAAAGATTTTGACAACGTAGGAAGTTTCTATATTGAAGCTCCACGCTGGGCCTGTGTTAAATCAATTATGGCAAAAACAGGATGTGAAGAAAAGGAAGCTCATCTTATGATTGCCAGAACAGACAAGTACCGTGCCGATTATTACAAGTTTTATTCAGGCGGTAATTACTGGACTAATCCTGTAAATTACGACCTTACATTGAACAGTGCAAGAATCGGACGTGAAAAATGTGCTGATGTAATCATCGATATGATGAAAATTAAATTCGGTGAAGATTTCATTGATACATTTAAAGACAGATTGTAAGGCGGCAGACTATGTTCGAATGTGATATTAAGAGGATGGAAGAAAAAATCACAACTTTCTCAAAGTTTGGTGACACTGGGAAAGGCGGAATTACAAGATTCAGTCTTTCTCCGGCAGCAATCCAGGCCAGAAATGAAGTTATTTCACGTATGAAAAAACTTGGTCTTGAAATCAAAACAGATGACCTTGGTGATATCTACTGTACGCTCCCGGGCACTGATCCTGATGCTGGTGCCATTTACAGCGGAAGTCACTGTGACTCTGTTCGTCAGGGTGGAAACTATGACGGAATTCTTGGAGTACTTACAGCCATGGAAATGGTAGAAACTATTGTGACTCAGAAAATTCCTCATAAGCATCCTATTACAATGACAGTCTGGACAAATGAGGAAGGTGCCCTTTATGAACCTGCCATGATGTGTTCAGGAATCATTACCGGTAAATTTGATAAGACTGCTATGTTCAACAGCGTTGCAAAAGACGGATCTGGTAAAACATTCGGTCAGGCTCTTAAAGAGTCGGGTTTCGAAGGCGATATTGCTAACAGAATAGATCCTGAAAAAACAGCAGCTCTTGTTGAACTTCATATTGAACAGGGCCCTGTTCTTGAAGAAGGCGGATTTGATATTGGAGTTGTAAAAGGTGTTGTAGGTATGATCAATTATGAGTTTACCTTTCACGGGCAGTCAGATCATGCAGGAACTTTCCCAATGCCTTACAGAAAAGACGCTCTCTATGCTGCAAGTCAGGCTTTGATTTACCTGCACCAGGAATTCGATAAACTTGGTGACAAAGACCTTGTTTACACAACAGGAAAAATCAGCTGTCATCCTGATATCCATACAATCATTCCTGATGAAGTAAAGTTCACTCTTGATGTAAGACACGCAGATCCTGAAGTTATTTCAAAATGTGTTGAAATAATCAGAAACATGCCAAAGGAATGGGCTAACTGTACTATGAGTTATGAACCGGCCTGGACACGTGAAACTGTTTTATTCAATGCCGATATTGTTGACGCAGTTCAGAAAGCAAGTGACAAACTTGGATATTCAAGTCACAGAATGTATTCAGGAGCAGGGCACGATTCCCAGTACTTCAGTGAAATTGTTCCGACTACCATGATCTTTGTTCCAAGTAAAGGCGGACACAGCCATTGTGAACTGGAATATTCTCCTGTTGAATGGTGCTGGAAAGGTGCAAACGTTCTTTTGAACACTGTGCTTGAACTGGACAGGATTTAAAAAAGTTTTATATAAACCTCATTTGGCAGCATCTCATACCGGATGCTGCCTTTTTTTTAGGTACCGGAATTTGTCGCAGGGCCCTTTTAACTTTCGAAAAATATAACAAATATCTAAAAAAATAAGAGAAAATGGAAATATCAAGAAAAAATTTTAACTAAACTATTGGAGAAAATGGAGAGAAGGGTATATAATCCTCTTTATAAGGTATCAGTCTGCCCTTGGCGGACATACTAAAGGAGGCAAAATAAAGAATTAAGGGGCAAAAAGAAAAAGCCCTGAAATTTTTTATTGGAGGTGTAATATGAATAAAAAACTTCCAAAAACAACTATATATATATATATAGTGTTATTCTGATTGGAATTCCTCTGCTTTTTGCAGGCTGTTCCCACATGATTGAGGATTTCAAAAAGGCCGGCTCCGTTGAAAAAAACTACACTGTAGTTGAAGAGTACGAGTCTTTGGAAAATGATCAGTTTGATCCTTTACTTACCCAAAGAATCACATTGGATACAGATCCTCATTTGTTTCAGGAAACTATTCCTGAAGGTTTCGAGCTTAAACCTGAAAATAAGGTCTATGAAAATCATGTCCTTACAATCAGATATACCCGTAAACGTGTAACTCTTACTTTCAATCCAAACGGAGGAGAGTGGGATCTTACAGAAAATGTTCACGAGCTTAAAGGAAAATATGGTGAGCGTCTTCCATTAATCGATATTACTGAGATTAAAAAGGTTGATGCAAAATTTGCAGGATGGACAGAAGACCTTAGTGTAACTCCTGTAAAAGCTGTACGAATCCCTGAAACTTATCCGGCAGAAGACCACACTTATTATTCTGTCTGGGACGAAGTTAATTCAAACTACATCGTAAAGGTTTATGAAGAAAACCTTAATTATTCTGAAGGTGCATCAAAAGAAGAAAAATATTCCCTTGTTGCCATGAATGCCGCTTCCGGTGTTCCGGGTCAGAAATCAGACTATAGAGCAATCTCAAGATATGGCTTTACAGCAGACCCTTATGATCAGGTAACAATTAATGGTATTGATGAACCTTCTGCTGTTCTTGAAATTTTCCACAACAGAGATATCTTTACCTTTAAGTTTGATCTTAATGCCGCTTATGCAAATTGGAAATATACAGATCCTCTGACTTATCCACATGAAAGGGCTGTACGTCACTTCTATGGAAAGTATGAATCTGATTTTAATTACAATAGTTTGATTGAATGTGTTCGTGACGAAAGAAATTACATCAACAACAATGGTGAAGAAGTTCATGGCGATATCTGGAACTTTGAAGGCTGGAATGAAGTTGGTGGAAAACCATCTTTGAGATTTACAGAAAACAACGAATACTTTGCAGTCTGGGACAAAGGTCTTCCGGAATATACAATCAAACATGTCTTTGAACAGGTTGACGGAACTTATGCACCGGATGCAAGGTATCCTGATGAAAAGTATTCTGCCGGTTCCGAAATTATAACAAAGGCAAAGGCTTATGACGGAATTCCAGGATACTATGCACTTCCTTTTGAACAGCAGAATGTAAATATTGACAGTTCTACTGTTGTTGAAATCAAGTACAATCGTGCTTCAGTTACAGTTACAATGAATGCAAACGGCGGTAGCTTTAACCGTGGCGAACAGATTGTAAAAATCACTGGAAAATATCTTGATCCTATTTTAAGTCTGCCTCCTTCACCTGTAAAAGAACATCATGACTTTACAGGATGGCAGTCGGTTCACGGTTATTTACCGGACACTCCAACATTCCCTGCAAAGAACATCCGCTACGAAGCTGTTTACAGACGTACCGGTGCAATCTATGGTGTTGAGTATTATCTTGAAAACGTTTCAGATTCAGAATACACAATGAGCAGAGATGACTCCGATACTAAAGTTGGTGATTTCCCGGGCTCTGTTTCTTTTGCTGTTAAAAATCACAAAGGCTTTGAATTCAGTAAAGCTTATATCGGAAAGAAAGGTAATGATGAAACCGGCCTTACGGTTGCAGCCGACAAATCTTCTATTACAATTTCAGGAATTAATGAAGACGATTCTACAGTTGTAAGAGTTTATCTGAACAGAAAACGTTATGATGTAACATTTGACCCTAACGGCCTTATCTGGAACTCAGAGGGAACCTGGAACGGACAGAATAACGACTTTAAAGAAGACGTTAGTCCTCGTACATTAAAGAACCTCAAGTATGGAACATTGATCAATGCTGTCCGTACTGATTTCCACTCAAAAGATAAGAGAGATGTATTTGATTACTGGTCACCGGACTTTACAGGGGTTGTTACAGATGACGCTGTTCAGAAATATACCGCTGTTACAAAATCAATGACTGTTCAGTACACAGTAAGATATCTTTTTGAAACTCTTGATTGTCCTAGAGACAACCGTGTTTATGTACAGGATCCTGCATTCCCTGATGATACTTCCGGTCAGGAACTTCCAGGCTTCAGAACACGTGTTTCTGTTCACACAGCAGACTTTGAAGCTGGCGGAAGATTCCACGGTTTCAGATTGAACAACACAAACAGTGAACACGATATCATCGTACAGGAAGATGTTTCAAAGAACATCGTTGAAATCAAGCTCGACCGCAAAGAAATTGAACTTGAATTTGTTGCTAACCGTGACAATGCAGACAATGCAGAATGGCCGAACGGCGATGAATTTGATGACAAACTTGACCGCGAAGTGAAGGGAAAATACGGAGCTCCTGTTGTTCTTCCTTCCGACCTTAATGACGTTAAGTGGATTGCAAAAGAAAGTCTTATGAAATTTGTTGGATGGGAAACAAAAGAAGGAACTTTAGTAGATGTTTCTTCTATAAAGACATTCCCATCTGAAAACATGAAGTATTTTGCAAAGTGGCAGGAAATTGATTCTACAGAAGCCACAAATAACGGAGGAAGCAACATTATCGACAGTGCCGAAAAAGATATTGTGCTTTCTTATGTGAAAGATGCAAAGAATGCATACACCGTTACTGTTACACTTCCATTCGAAAATTCCGGAGATGATTTAAAGAAATGGAAGATTTACTGGAAACAGTCAGGAGATGCAGACTTTACTGCCGTAACTTCTTCCGAAGAAGGATTTACTTCACGTAAATTCAATATTGATTACTTCAAGAACACTGTTTACGTAATGGCAGTTTATGAAGGCTTGAATATTCCTTTCAATAAGGAAATTACATTTAAGGTTGAAAAATAAGGGAGGAAAGAAAAATGACTAGAAAACTTTATAGAATTGCTGCATTGTTTTTTATGTTAGTTTCTGCAGGAGTTTTTCTTAATTCCTGCTCAGACATGAATTTGATGAATCCTGAAGAATATACACCTTCCGGATTTGCAGATGTAAGTTTCTCAATTTCAGAAGATTCTCAGGAACGTACAGCTCTGCCTAATACAGACGAACATAATTTAAAGAAATACCTTTATCTTTATAATTATACTCTGACTTATGCAGATGAAAATGAAGACGACGCTGGAACTGAAAAAATAATCTGTCATGATTTCAGCTACGACAAATTCCTTAATGAATCAAATGTAAGACTTGCAACAGGAAAGAAATACAAATTTTCTCTTACAGCTAAAGACGGTGCAACTCCAAGAATGGAAGGTTCTACAATCATTACTTTGAGTGAAAAACCAAGTCAGACTGTAAAAATTGTTCTTGTGCCTGCAGGTGATGAATACGGTCAGAAACTCAGAATTGATTTCATTGTTCCTGACGATGGTGTAATCACAAAAATGAAGGCTGGTATTTCACCCGAAAGAGGTCATGCTGAATTCATGACTGAAGATGAAATCCTTGTTCCAAAATACAGATTCCAGGAATTCGTTTTCTCTGTAATTGCAAATCCTTTCCAGGATGATGATCCACGTAAGGCTGAATACGGAAATACAATCAAACGTATCGGACTTACATACGATGACGTTAAAACCAATGTTCCTCGCTGGCTGGATTACAAGTTTTATGACGCAAATGGAATCCTCGTTTATGAAAGTTCAGAAAGCGTTTACATGCTTGGAGCAAAGACTTCAAGCACAGTAATCTACATTTCTTCTGACCACTATTATAGAAGACCGGTTACTATTCCGGTTTATAAAGATGGTGTTCTCTGGGCTAATAATCCTGACCTTGTAATTAAGCTTAAAGATAAGAACGGTCACGAATATATTCTTAAAGCCGTTCTTGATGAACACGGAAAAACTACAGGTGAATACGAAGGTCTTTTACCTGGAGCTTCTTCTGGTATTGGTTCTTCACAAACTACAGACGGTATTTTTGAAATCTTTGCCGGAATGGAAGGTTCTGGTTTTATTAAGACCGGTGCTGAATATGATGCAAACACAGGAACCATTAAAGGTAACGGTGGAATTGGAATCGGTTCTGGTTCAGCCAATACTGTAGAACTTGTTACTGTTTCTGTTCCACAGAAAGGTGTAAAACTTACTCCAACAGACGGCGTTTTAATTACACAGGGAACTGTTGGCGATGGTTCCGGAAACGGAAGCCTCCTTGTACCTGCAGCTCAGGACTTTACAGTTCAGGTTGATTTTGAAACAGGATACGGTCCTGCTTCCGGTGGTACAATAAATGTTGGCGGAAAACCTGTTTCTAATGGTGAAAAAATAACTCTCAATACTAAGACTGATAATCTTTCAGACGGAATAAAGATTGAAGGCCTTAAGACTCTTGTATACGGAATTGTTTATAAGAGCCAGGGACAGCTTATTCACTGGACAAACAGCTATACACCTGAAAGAACATTCACAATTGAAAGCGAAGACATTACTCTTCCTCCAAAGGCTGAGGTTTCTTCGGTTCTTACAATTGACGGAAAGAAATGTGATGGCTGGTGGTTTGGAAACGGAACTTCAGAAGACAACCTGGACAATATTATCCATAAACTCAATAAAGAACGTACTGTACGAGAAAAAATCATTTCTTATGCAGTTTCAAAAGAACAGGCTTACAGTGGACTGGATTCTTCCAAGGCCGCTTCTGCAGATCTTTTTGTTGTTCTTAATGTTTACTGGATTCCTTCAAATTATGTTGAATACAGAATTGTTTTCAATTTTGAAGATATTGGACCAAATGAAACTCTCGTTGATAAAGACGGTAACAAAGTAGTTTCATTCCATAACGTTGCACTTGAAGAAAATAAGGCTGTTACAATTCCAAATGAAAGAATCAAGATTCCTGAAATCCCAGGATTTACTCATCCTGCTTCTGTTACAATTAATGTTGGTACAGAAGACGGAACTCAGGCAATTAATTATACCCGTAAAGATATTTCCATCACTCTTGATGGAAATGGCGGTAACTGGACCGACGGTAAATCAACAGATGTAAAAATACTCAATGGAAAATACGGTGCACCTCATGAACATGTAAACGATCCTATTAAAGAAGATTACAAGTTCCTTGGTTGGTATGTAAAAGGTGACACAACTCAGACTCCAATCAAGCATGTTGATGATCATAAGTTCCCGGCAGATTCTGTTGAATACGCAGCAAAATGGGAACAGGTATTTGCTTCATATACTGTTGAGTTCTGGTATGAAACAACTGATTCAACTGCCGAAAATCCACAGTATGAAAAAACTTCCAGTTACACTGTTAAAGGTGAAGTTGGTTCATTCCCTGCATTCAATACAACTCCAAAAGAAAAGGGCTTTACTTTCAATGACAAGAAACGTTCTATTACAGCCGGAGAAGGTGGTGAGAATGTAAATGTTGTAAAAGCAGACGGAAGTACTTTAGCTAAGCTTTACTTTGACAGAAAGACTGTTTCATTTACCCTCAAGGCAAACAACGGTAAGTTCACAGATGGTAAAGGAAATTCAACCGATGAAATTTTCCTTGAAGGAAAATTTGGAGCTGCTCTTCCATCTGTTGATAAAAACGGATTCAGAGTTCAGGTTCCAGAGCCACCGGTTATTGAAGGAATCAACGACGGAACTTGTGCCGAAACAGACTTCACATTCAAAGCATGGCATGTACGTACTGAAACAGATCTTGAAGCAAGTCTTCCTGCTACTTTCCTTAATGATGACGCAATTTATGCAGCACGCTGGAACCAGAACAACGGTATTTATAAAGTCGTTCACTGGGCTGAAAGCATGGATCATTATGGAAACGGAGAATACAAACTTCTTGCTCCAAAAGCAATTGACGGATTCTCCGGCCAGATGCTTGAAGGTTCTGTAACAAAGAAAGGTAGAATTGGTTCAGCAATGGTTTACTATCATGAACCAGTAACCGGATTCACAACTCCAACAGTTGAAATCAGAAATTCAACAGGCGGTATAACCGGAAACGCCGGAGCTGGAAATATTACAGCTGATGACAAAACAGAAGTAATTGTTACATATCTCAGAAAAGACTATACAATCAGCTTCCATCTGAATGCCGGCGGTGACACGAATGCAAAATGGACAGGAGTAGATGCAGCAAGCGGATCTTCTGAAACTGTTACAAGAACAGGAAAATACAGAACTGATTTCGATGCTCCTGGAGAACCTGTTCGTGAACACTTCATCTTCCGTGGCTGGACTACTAAAGTTGACGGTACACTTAATGACCGCGTTGATGTTGTTCCTTCTTATAAAGAAGACGTACCTGTTCACTATTATGCAGTCTGGTATTCAAAGACCAGTGGTGGTCTTACAGCTGACAGATCAGATATTTCACTGGCATGTTCTGTAAGCGGAACTGAAATTGCTGCAAATGTTGCAATTCCTGACAATTCCGGAGACTGGACATACACCTGGAATATAAATAATGTTCCTGCTGTTGATGGCGCTGGCGGAGTTACATTTGAAGAGAACGGAAAAGTTCTTAAACTCTCTGGATGCCTTAAGAAAGATTACGAAATTACTGTTGTTGCAAAATGCAACGGTAAGATTTACACAAAGACAGAAGTTGTAACTGTCGGAAAATAGGTAAGGAGGATAGTTATGAAAACTTTTTATAAATATCTGGCTGGCCTTTTGGGACTTATTACAGTTCTTTCAGGCTGTCACTTTACAGATTTACAGATTGAAGAAAATCCTGCCTCAAATAATTCTAACGGGGAAAAGGTAACGGTATATTTTAATTGTCTTACTCCTGAAGAAGCTTCTGGAATAAGAAAGGCTTATGCTGATATCAATTTTAATTCATACCATTATGACCTTTATGCCAAAGAATCTGGGGCTCAGGAATTCAGTAAACTCAACAATGAAAGACTTAACTATAGTGCACTTTATAACGGAACTGAAATTTCTCCGAAAGTATACTATTTCCAGATTAAGGCTTATGACGAAAACAATAATGCTGTTATGGCCGGTGCTTCAGGTTCAATTGATCTGGTATCCGGTTATAAGCATGTAGATTTTGTAATGCGTCCTCAGACAGGTTTTACAGGTTCGGCTGAAATCACAGTAGATTTCCCATATGATCCTTCTGTTGCAAAAATGGAAACCTGTCTCACAACTCTGGAAGCTCCTTTTACTCCAACTCAGAATCAGGCAAAGACAATTACCGAATTCAAGGCTTCTTCGGAACACGCCGGATTCAAACAGACAGTTCTGAATTATGAAGGACTTCCAAGCGGCTCTGAAGTATTTGTTTATATCAGAATTCTTGATAGCGTCAATAAAGTACTTTCTACAAGACTTGAAGCTGTAGAAATTACCGGCGGCGCAGTTTCAAAAAGCAAGATTTACATTAGTAAACTCCGCACTTATACAGTCAGCCTTCCACTGAAAAAAGATGGAATTCCAGGTTTATTCGTTGGAAAAGAAATCATCCTTATAGATAAAGAAGGAAATAAATACGTTCTCACTGATGATGGAAACGGAAACTTTACTGGATCTGTAGCCGACGGTGAATACGATATTTATATGGGTGATAAAGGGGAGGCCGGATCAAGAATCGATACAGGTCTTGATTTTGTAGTTGGAAGCGATTCAAATGTGAATGAAGTCAATTTCGTTACAGTTACTCTTCCTGGCGATAAGGGATTACATTATTCACCTGTTACTGGGGGTGGAATTCCTGTTCCTGTTGGGGCTAACGGTAAACATGAAAAGAATGAAGAAGGAAACTATGACTTCCTTGTTCCAGCCGGCGGAAACCTTAAGGTTAATGTTGGTTACGAAGAAGGTTTTGAAGGAAACGGCAGCGGTGTAACAATCGGTGGTTCACCAGTAACACCTGCAGTTTCCGGTGCAACTCCTGTTCAGCCTGACAATACATTAACTATCCCGGTTCCTAGAGACGGAACAAAGCCAGATGTAACAGTCAGCGGAGTTTCTGCAGTTTCTTATAGTGTTACTTATGCTTCCGGACAGTATAAATTCAAAGACGGATATACTCCTGTTTCTTCTTATACCGCATTATCGGGAGCTCAGCTTCCGAAATATACAGATGTAGAATATCTTGCCGATGGAGGCCTGATTCTTGACGGATGGCAGAATACTTCTGACAGTTCAAAAGTTTATGCTGATATTCCAAAAGGAACATCGGGTAATATTGAACTTAAGCCTGTATGGAAAAAAGGGGTAGCTGTTACTCAGCCGGCCGAATGGGTAGAAGAACATCCTGAAGTTCCTGGAAACTTTAAAGTAGCTCCTTCTGTTTTTGCCTGTGGTTATTCACTTATCATCAAATGGAGTGATGAAATTAATGGTACAGGTGAAACAAATATCTATATTGACTACAACAGTAATGGAACAGTTGATGCAGAGGATCTTATGGTAAGCGGATCATATAATCCGTCTTCAACAGACTTTACAGGTTACCGTCTGAAGGCAGAAAATGCGGATGGAACTAAACCTGCTTCCAACTTTACTTATAATGTACTTGGTGGAAAACTTGCATCGTTGACAGGTCTTGGTTGGGACGCACAGAATACATCTGTTGTAAATATCAGTGGTAAAAATACTGTAATTGGTAATGGTGTTGATGTTGGTATTGATCTTCCTTCCCTTACTAATGAATGGGTTAATATCACAGGGGAGATGAGCGGAGATTATCATATTACTCTTGAGACTCGCCACGAGTTCAACAGGAATGAAAAGACTCATAAAGTTGCATACATTCAGAATTCTACTTTTGCTCAGACTTCAAAGTTTACCTGTATCAAACAGGATACTAAAAAAGAACTTGGTCTTGGTTTTTCAAATATCACTGAAAATGGAACTGATAAGATTATCATCTATCTGAAAGATCCTTCACCAATCCACCTTCCAACAGAAGAAGAAATTAAAGATGAAGGCGGACTTAAGGTTTTTGTATGGAACGGTAACGAAGGTGCAATTCCAATGGAATTCATGCTTGGAACAACAGCTTCGATAAACGAAAAATCTTCTGTATTCTCAATTTCTGTAAAGAACGGAAAATTCAAGCTTACAGAAACAGCCATAAAAAAGGATGACGGAACTCCTCTTACCACATTAAACCTTGGTCAGACCGAAGCTGATAAATATTCAGAAAGTCTGAGCAAAAGTGATAGCTATATCTACCTCCATATGTTCTCTCAGGACAATATGATTTCAGCTGCAAGATCAACTGAATTCTTAAGGTCAATCTATTTTATCAAGGATTCAGCAGATAAAGAGATGGAAATAACTTTGAATCTTGAATCAGTTCCTTATTCAGAAATAAGTAGAATGCAGAGCCAGTATGGTACTTCAAAATTCAACTATTATAACGGAAGTTTCTATCTTGGAATTAAGCTTCCTAATAATGGAACTATTTTCTGGCATGATTCTTATAACCTTGCAAAGCAGCAGGTTTTCAACGGAATGAACGGTTACCTTATAAACATTACTTCTAAAGTTGAAAACGAATACATCTTCAACAGAATGAAGCTTGGACAGTGCTGGACAGGTGGTGCCCGTTATGATGGAAGAAATGTTTTTGATACACCTACAATTGAAGCTCCTTCAAAGGTTACTCTTGATACCGCTTTTAAGTGGCAGTCAGGACCGGAAGCCGGTGTTACCTATACTGATGGAAGTATATGCAAAGTTAATGGAAAAGAAGTAGTAAGTGGGGTATATTTCAGCGCTAGCTATGGTTCCTCAGGTACACTCACAAAGAAAACTTATTACGTAACTACAACTGAGAATGCTTCAGTTCTTGAAAATTCTGATGTAGATTTTTACAACAGTTCATGGGTTAAGATTGGTACAGGAAAAGCCGGAAGCTATAACGCAACAAAAAAACAACTGGCCCTTACCCAAGCCCCATCAATGAAGTCTGGTTATAGCACAACAAGTATTAAGTATGTGGCTGCCAAAGATTTAGTTTTAAAAGATAAAACTGAACCAGCTGATAATGGCTATGGAAATTATCATGCAGATTTCTGGGCAGAATACACAAACTGGAATTCTGGAGAACCTAACGACAGCAACAAAGGTAAGTCTGAACAGTGTATGCACTTCATGAATAATGGTACCTGGAATGATTACTCTACAGATTATGGTTCTGTTTACGGATATATAGTTGAGTTCACTCCTTATGAAAATCAATGGAATAAGGAAAAGGCCAACTATCCTTCAATGAAATCACAGATGAGTTACTAGATTTTGAGGCGTTTATGAAAAAGATTTTAGCATTAATTCTGACAATTTCAATTTCTCTTGGATTCGCTTTTGCACAGGAAACATTGGATGCAAAGCAGAATGAAACAGGAAGCCAGGAAAAGTATCTTGGATTTATTAAAGATATGAAAGTTGGCGGGTTCTTTAATTTTGAACCTGCTGCCGGTGACCTGTTTGAATATGCTTATTCAACAATGGGTGGAGGAGTTTCACTTGAAGCTGGAATTCCTTTACCATTCTTTACAGGAGTTCCTGTTGTTGGCGGACTTATGGAAAACTTTGGTGTGAGCTTGAGAGGTGCTTTTGACGGAGCCCTTATGAGAGACACACATATTACTTCAATTTTTACCATGCGCTATACGGCGGGTGCATATACAAGAATTCCTCTTCCGGGCAATATGTTTGCTATTGTTCCTGAATTCAATTATGGACTTGTATTGAATCTTCCAAAGGCCACAGGTGAAAACGCCGGATATGTAAAAAGCCTTTATGTGGACCAGATTATCCAACTTGGTGCAGGCTTAAGATTTACTCATCCAAAATTGCTTGATGAAAGACTGGAATTTGAATTTACTCCAACATATTCGTTAAGTCCGGAAGACGGTTATTCAGTTCATTTAATCGGATTCAGATTAGGTGTTCTGTATAAGTTTGCTGATAGTTCAAAACGTCATTTTGTTTCTGAAACATACGAAGAAGAAGTTATTCATGAAGTTTCTGAACCGGAACCTGAACCTGTTCAGCTTACTCCGGAACTTGTAGTTCAGAAAAATGACTTGAATGAAAGAGCTCTGAATCTGAAAATTGCATTCGAAGAACTTGCAAAGGATGCAAAAGAAAACAACCTGAAAAAGCTTGAGAAAAAATATAAGGGCTATGAAAAACAGGTTGAAAAAATTCTTGAAGAATTACATTCTGTTGATTCAGAAGAATCACTTGCTGCAGTAGAGTTAAAATTAAACGCTCTTGAAGAAAAGATCGGAAACCTTGAGGAAGTAGAAGAGGAAGCTGAAATTGAACTTGATATGGCAGTTACAGAATTGGCAGCTAAAACAGGACATGCAGCTTTAATTCACCATCCTGACGGATCTTATACAATTGCAATTCCTCCATTAACATTTAAGGCAAACTCAACTGAACTTACTGAAAGCCAGGATAACGAAAAAGCTCTGGAAACTTTGCTTGAAGTACTTAAAACTGATGAAAGGGTTAATAATATGACTGTTTCAGTATTCGGTTATATTAATCCTGACAGTAAGTCAGACTTCTGGACTGAGTCTGAAAAAGAACTTGCAAGAGGAAGATCAGAAAACATTGCAGCTTATCTTTCTAAGCATGGCTGTACACAGAGAACCGATGCTCATGAAGGAAAAGGCTATACAGATAATGTAGTCTTTAACAGACGAGTTGAATTCCTTGTTCACAACTAAAAGTAAAAATATACTTTTATAGTTTTTAATAAATGCGAGATTGGTTATAATATATCAATCTCGCATTTTTTTTTATTGGAGAAAACTTATGAAAAGATTTGCATCACTTATTGCCGGCGTTTTACTTGCTTCTACAGTGTGCGCGGCACAGGAAAAAAACGATGAACCAAAGACAATAAAGATTGATGAAGGCTTTTATTGTATCGATGATTTTTCACGCCAGTTTTTCTTTATTGGAACTGAAAAGATTCTTCTTGTAGACACAGGATTCGGCCGTGTTGATCTTACAGCACGAATCAGAGAGGTGAGTAATCTTCCAATTGAAGTTTTATTAACTCACGGACATGTGGACCACATTGGAGGACTTAAGCAGTTCGGTGAATGTTTTGTAAATGAACGTGATTATTCCATGCTCCCTGAAGACATTAAAAAGAAACCTCTAAAAGATGGAGATAAAATTGATCTTGGAAATTTCGTTTTTGAAGTAATCGAAATTCCAGGTCACACCGAAGGAAGTGTTGTGCTTCTTGAAAGAAATAAGAAAATCCTAATTGCCGGAGACAGTGTTCAGGAAGGCCCGATTTTTATGTTCGGTGATGTTTCAAAATTTGATTCATATATTGCAAGCATGGAAAAGCTCAACAAATTTAAGAAGAATATCAAAACAATTTATTCAGCCCACAATACACTTTCTTACGGTCCTGAATATATAAAATTCTGTATTGAAGATGCAAAGCTTTTTAAAGCCGGAAAAATTGTTCCTGAAGAAAATGAAGCAATGGGCAAAACCCGGAAGACTTACAAAGGAAAGCACGTTTCGTTTTTTGCGGATTAGACGAGAGATTGTTAAAATTAATCCTTGGGAATTTTGAATTGGAACTCAATTACATTATCAAGAAATCACGTCGGCGCAGTATGAGTATTCATGTGGTGGATGAAAAGCAGGTTATTGTAAAAGTACCACTTGGAACTCCTGACTCTATGGCGATTGCTTTCTTGAAGGAAAAGAGGGAATGGATCCTAAAGCAGATTTCAAAAATTGAGAAACAGGATGAACTTGCAAAAGCAATGGGGATTCTATCTGCTGATGACATAAAGTCTATAAAGGATAAGGCAAAAGTTCTGATTCCGGATAGGGTAGAGTACTACTCAAAATTGAGTGGGATTTCTTACAATCGAATCTTTATCAGGCTTCAGAAAACTAGATGGGGAAGCTGTTCAAGAGATGGGAATCTGAATTTTAATTGTCTTCTTGTCCTTATGCCTCTTGAAATTCTTGATAGTGTTGTAGTTCATGAACTTTGTCATCGTAAGCATATGGATCATTCAAAAGCATTTTACGATGAAGTATTCAACATCTTTCCAGATTATAAAAGATGTGACAAATGGCTTAAGATAAATGGTGGAGCATATTTAAAAAGAATAACGGAAGAAGGAAAATAATGATTAAATTAACGGAATACATTGGAAGTCAGTTTGGAAATCCTCGTGGCATTGTTGGTTTTATTTGCTGCAAATGTATGAATATTATCAACAAAAAAATGTACAAGAAAACAGTTTCAATGCTGGCACTGAATGAAAACCAGAAACTTCTTGATATTGGATATGGTAACGGATTTCTTCTAAAACTTGCTGATAAATCTTTTAGCTGTAATCTTTATGGAATTGACATTTCTGAAGATATGAAAACTCTTGCAGAAAAACGAAACAAAAATGCTCTGAAAGATTTCAGATTGAACCTTGAAGTTGGTGACTGCTGCAACCTTCATTATGAAGATAATTTCTTTAATGCAATTTCTTCAATCAATACTGTTTATTTCTGGTCAGATACTTTAAAAGGCCTTTCAGAAATTCATCGTTGTCTTGTTCCAGGTGGTTGTTTTATAAATACTGTTTATACAAAAGAATGGCTTTCCAGAACAAAAATGGCAGAAAAAGGATTTAAGAAATTTGAACCTGAAGAACTTGTTGAACTTGGAAAAAAAGCAGGCTTTGAAAAGATAGAAGTTTCTGAAATTGTGAGAGGTAAATCATTTGCTGTTATGTACAGGAAGTGATTTGATGTGGGCAGTACTTTTTTGACCGTAACCTCATTTGGGGGTAAACGTCTAAAAATGGTAACGTAAATGGGGTTCAGACCAGACACTCGAATAAGGTTATTATATTACTTCCTATAATGTACATTCTGTCTACCGAAACGCTAGATATAGGTTATAACGCACTATTACGTAAGCGTCAATTTTCGCCCTATCAGGCTATTAGAACCGTTGAAACATCAGATCTCTTAATCAATTTGATATTCCAAGGAAGAAGTTCAGACCATTTTGAATCTGTCCAATCAGTTGTGTCTGCGGCCAGTTCAAAG
>JAZLIM010000089.1:0-4978 GCA_045617385.1 Treponema sp. | reverse complement strand
GATCTTTCAGTTGTAAAAAAGGACAGCCTTATTTATATCTGTTCACCAAACAACCCTACAGGTGCCTGTGCTTCTAGAAAAAATCTTGAAGACCTGGTTGCATTCGCAAAAGCAAATGACTGTATTGTTCTTTACGATGGTGCATATTCTGCATTCATCCGCGATGCAAGCATCCCAAAAACAATTTATGAAATCGAAGGTGCTGACGAAGTTGCAATCGAAATGCAGTCATTCTCAAAACCTGCAGGATTCACAGGTGTACGTCTTGGCTGGTGTGTAGTTCCTGAAAAACTTAAGTTCGATGATGGAAGCAAAGTTCAGACAGCATGGGAACGCGAAATCAATACTCAGTTCAACGGTGCTTCTAACATTGCTCAGGCCGGTGGTTATGCCGCACTCGATGAAATCGGTCTTAAAGAAATGGAAGGCACAATCAACTATTACCTGGAAAACGGACGCCTTATTAAAGAAGCTCTTTCAGGAGACAACTTCAAGGCTGCAAACGTTGAAATCTACTTCACAGGAAATGCTCCATACGTCTGGGCAAAATTCCCTGGAAAGAAAAGCTGGGATGTATTTGACCAGGTTCTTTCACAGTGCCATGTAGTTTGTACACCAGGTTCAGGATTCGGTCCAAGCGGTGAAAGCTTCATCCGTTTCAGTTCATTCGGTCACAGAGAAAACATCGTTGAAGCCTGCAACCGTTTGAAGGAATTGAAACTAAACTAAAATACAAAATATAAAAAAAGGGGCGCAGCGAATCGGAATAAGGAGTCATCCCGCAGGTCGAAGACCGAGGACTTATGACTCCGCTATTACGATTCGCGTAGCGGGGCCCCATTTTCTGAGTTTTTGATAATTTTTTTGATATAAATTTATTTATGAAAAAAAATCAGATTGATATGACTGAGGGATCGATTGCCGCAAAACTAATTGCGTTTTCGGTCCCTTTAATTATTTCATCCATATTGCAGCTGCTTTTCAATGCTGCAGATGTTGTAGTCGTAGGACGTTATGCAGGGGACAATTCACTTGCAGCGGTTGGCTCAACTTCAAGTCTCATTAATCTTCTTGTAAATCTTTTTACGGGACTTGCTACAGGAACCACAGTTGTTGCCGCAAATTATTTCGGGGCACGCGATAAAAGTCATCTTCACGATACGGTACATACTTCCATTGTCATCAGTTTTTTTTCCGGAATTATTCTGACTGTTGTAGGAGTCTTCGGTGCCAGGCGGATTCTGATTCTCATGGGAAGCCCGTCGGAAGTGCTCCCACTGGCTTCCCTTTATCTCAAAGTTTATTTCTCCGGAATTACCGCCAGTATGATCTACAACTTCGGAAGTGCACTTCTTCGTGCTAAAGGAGATACACGCAGACCTTTGGGAATTCTTCTTGTGGCCGGTGTAATCAACGTTCTTCTGAATCTTGCTTTTGTAATCATTCTGAAAATGGATGTTGCCGGAGTTGCCCTCGCAACTGTTCTTTCGCAGGTCTTCGCAGCAGTTGTGGTAATAGTAATTCTGCTTCACGAAAATGATGATTTCCACCTGGATCTCAAATCTCTCGGAATTAATAAAACTGTGCTTGCAAGAATTGTAAAAATCGGTATTCCTTCCGGCATTCAGGGAATCCTTTTCAGTTTTTCAAATGTCATCATACAGAGTTCCGTAAACTCTTTCGGGCCTGTTGTAATGGCCGGAAATTCTGCGGGGTCCAATATCGAAGGTTTTGTCTGGACTTCAATGAACGGGCTCAGTCAGGGGGTAATGACTTTTGCCGGTCAGAATCTTGGGGCAGGAAAAACTGAAAGAATCAGAAAGCTTCCGTGGGTGAGTCAGTTCATGGTCATGGTAGAAGGACTGGTCCTCGGAAATCTTGTTGTGTTCTTTTCTCCTAAGTTGCTTTGCCTTTACACAACGAATCCCGAAGTAATTGCCGAAGGAATTATACGAATCCGTATGGTCTGCACTCTGTACTGCCTCTGCGGAATGATGGACTGCATGGCTTGTCTGATCCGCGGAATCGGGCACAGCATACTTCCTATGATTGTAACCATTTTCGGAGCCTGCGGCCTTCGTCTTGTATGGATTTTTACAGGCTTCCGTTATGTTGAACGCTTCCATAATATGAAGTCGCTTCTTGTTACTTATCCTGTTTCGTGGATGGCAACTTTCAGCGTTCTGGTTGTGTGCTTCATTGTAATCTACAAAAAGGATTTTTCCGCAGGTTCAGTTTTTTCTGAAGGAAGGGAAAATGCTTAAAGACGGAGAACGCATCGACACCCTAAAAGTTTCCGGTTACAAAGTAATTCAGGAAGAAATACGTTTCTGTTTCGGAATAGACGCAGTCCTCCTTGCGGACTTTGCAAAAGTCCGTAACGGAAACAAAGTCTGTGATCTTGGAACCGGTACGGGGATTATTCCAATTCTGCTTGCTGCAAAAAATCCGTCTCTTAAAATTGATGCTCTTGAGATTCAGAAAGAATCCTGTGATATGGCAAAAAGGTCAGTGCTTCTTAATGAACTTGAAGACCACATAAATATTGTGGAAGGGGATATAAAAACTGCCTCCGTATATTTTGAAAAAAATACTTATGATGCCGTTACTTCAAATCCGCCATATATGATTGCTGAACACGGGGAAGGGAACGGAAATGATGAAAAGACTATTGCCCGACATGAAGTTCTCTGTACTCTTGATGATGTAGTCCGTTCTGCTTCGGAGCTTTTGAAAAGTCAGGGACATTTCTACATGATTCATAAACCGTTCCGTCTTGCAGAAATAATTTCTGTGATGATGAAATATAAACTTGAGCCAAAACGCATGCGCCTGTGTTATCCTTATGTAGATAAGGAACCGACTATGGTTCTTATTGAAGGCGTAAAGTGTGCAAAAAGCCGCATTACTGTGGAACCTCCGCTAATTGTTTATGAAAAGACCGGCGGTTATACTCAGGAAATACAGGAGATTTACAGCCGCTGATGGATTTTGTTGCAATCGATTTTGAAACCGGAACTCATGATAAAAACAGTGCCATTTCTGTAGGACTTGTTAAGTTTGAAGGCAGTGAAAAAACTGATTCTTTTTATTCTCTCATCCGTCCTCCGGTCCTCTACATAGATCCTTACAATACATCCATTCATCACCTGACATTGGAAGACGTGATTGATGCTCCAACCTTTGATAAGGTTTTTCCGGAAATCCGGGATTTTGTAGGAAAGCTTCCATTCGTTGCCCATAATGCGGGTTTTGACATGAACGTTTTAAAAGCAACTCTGATTCATTACGGAATTCCGGTTCCCCAGTTCAAGTATTTTGATTCAGTTCACCTGAGCCGCAAAATCTATCCTGAACTTGCAAGTCATAAGCTTACCTGCCTTGGGGAGTATTTTAACATTGAATACGATGCCCACAATGCGCTTGCAGATGCTGAAACCTGCGGTAAAGTTGTCCTGAACTGTGCAAAGCGTCTTATATCTGAAGGCAAAATCCGTGGGCAGAAGAAGACCCTTACGGAGCTTACGGTTCAGAACTTTCTGAAATGTGCCAGCGTAAAATTGAAACAGATAAAAATTGACAATTGAGAATAAAAAAACAGCCCGAAGACTTTTGATTTCTTTTATAGTCTTCGGGCTGCTTTAATACGGGCAATTATCTGTTGTCCATTATCAATTGGAATTACATGTTTGAAAGTCTTTCAGCGATTGCGTCAATGTACTCGTCGCAGGCAGAGCCTGCTTACCTGGAAGCTGCGCTTCCAGCCTACATTTTGCTAAGTCTTTCAGCAATTGCGTCAATATATTCCCATGAGTTGAGAACTTTTTTTGCTGGTGGGTTTGCGATGCGGGCAATGTCGCCTGTCATGTAGCCGTCTTCGATTGTTCCAAGAGTTGCTTTTTCAAGTTTCTTTGCAAATTCAACCAGTTCCGGAGTTCCGTCCAGTTCACCGCGTTTAGCAAGGGCACCTGTCCATGCAAAGATTGTAGCTACAGGGTTTGTAGAAGTCTTTTCACCTTTCAGGTAGCGGTAGTAGTGTTTCTGAACTGTACCGTGTGAAGCTTCGTATTCGAAGTTTCCGTCAGGGCTTACGAGTACGGAAGTCATCATGGCAAGTGAACCACATGCAGAAGCGATCATGTCGGACATAACGTCACCGTCGTAGTTCTTTGTTGCCCACATGAATCCGCCTTCAGATCTCATTACACGAGCTACTGCATCATCGATGAGTGTGTAGAAATATTCGATGCCGGCTTCTTCGAATTTTGCCTTGAATTCTTCGTCGTAAATCTTCTGGAAGATAGCCTTGAAGTTTCCGTCGTATGTTTTTGAGATTGTGTCTTTTGCACCGAACCATACTGAAATCTTGCGGTCCAGGGCGTATGTAAGACAGCAGCGTGCAAAGCTTTCAATTGATTTGTCCAGGTTGTGGATTCCCTGAATGATTCCAGGTCCCGGCATATCTTTGATAAGCTTACGGATTTCTGTTCCGTCTTCACCTGTGAAAACGAGTTCAGCTTTTCCGGCACACGGAGTTTTGATTTCTGTGTTCTTGTAAATGTCACCGTATGCGTGACGGCCAAGAACGATTGGTTTTTCCCAGCATGAAACTGTTCCGTGAACATTCTTTACGAAAATTGGCTCGCGGAAAACTGTTCCGTCAAGTTCTGCACGGATGATTCCGTTTGGAGAAGGAGTCAGCTGTTTAAGATGATATTCTTCTACACGAGCCTGGTTTGATGTGATTGTTGCACATTTTACACCAACGCCAAGACGTTTGATTGCAGCAGCACTTTCGTAAGTTACTTTGTCGTCTGTGTTGTCGCGGTTTTTCAAACCAAGGTCGTAGTATTCTGTTTTCAGATCAACGAAAGGAAGAATCAGCTTGTCTTTGATAAGCTGCCAAAGAACGCGAGTCATTTCATCGCCGTCAAGTTCGGCAA
This sequence comes from Treponema sp., assembly GCA_045617385.1. Classification (GTDB taxonomy): domain Bacteria; phylum Spirochaetota; class Spirochaetia; order Treponematales; family Treponemataceae; genus Treponema_D. Next base: position 35 of record JAZLIM010000089.1, on the reverse strand, counting down.
TGGCGTTTTTCATCTGTATTTTAGCCATAATAAAA
>JAZLIM010000088.1:0-14213 GCA_045617385.1 Treponema sp. | reverse complement strand
GAAACATCACCACACGCCCAAGAATCATTACAGACTCAAAAGCTCTGGCCTGGCTGGAAACCGCTGACCTTTCCGGGAAAATCGAAGGAAAGGAAGGCGGAGTAATCATTCACCTGTTCATTTGAATATACGGCTAGAAATTAATTCCCATAAATACACGGACATCAAAATCAGGCTTAAATGAAGGAAAATCTATTTTCAGCCCTGCAGCACCACCAAGGAACATATTAATATTTGAGCGACCAAAGAACACACCAATCTTTCCACCTAAATCCATTTTTGCAGCAGGAACAAATCTTGGACTTTCATCCATGAGAATGGTTCCCCCACCCTGCAATGAAAGATAAGGGATAACCGAAAAATAAGTATATGTTTTTGGCAATTGAAGCTGAACTCCAGCATAGGCCTCATAAGAGCTTATTAATGGATTATTTTGATTGTAATAGAGAATTTGCGCCAGGTTTTCATTTATTACACCAGTAATATCTATTGCCAGAATATCAATGACATTTACATCCAGATCAATCTCATGAGCAAAACACCCATCGTTGAAAGGAACTGTAAAGCCATAATCAAGAGAAACAACATTTGGAGTGTAGAAGACCTTATCTTTTGGAATTTTCCGTGCTTCTTTTGCTATTTTTTCTTTTACTCCATTCTTAATATTTCTTCTGGTTTTTTCTGCTAGTTTTCTTTTAATTGTTTTTGTAAATGAATATAAACCCCATCCGCCATTTGAATAAACCCATTCGCTTTTTGCATAGGAATGTGTAAAGTTCAAGAAGAAACTGGTATACCAGATATTTTCATCATCATATTTAACTGGAACTGGAACTTCTGGAAGTTTATTTTCCTTTACTGAAGAATCCTGTTTTTCTGACAATTTATATTCATCTTTATGGAACTGCGTGTAAAGATGCCAACCGATGGCATAACGCATTGCCATAATTGGATCATAATTAATCAGCAAATCTTTAAGAGCCTTACGGTCCTGATCTAAAGATTGTGAATAGGCAATATCAAAAATTGCTTTTCCTTCTTCTTCAACAAAATCAATGGAAATGAAATTAATCAACTCTCCAAAAGTTACTTCAAATTTATTAAGGATTTTCTGAAGTTCAGTTGCTTTTTCCAGAATCAGCTGCTCATCTGTTTTATCCGAAAGTTTTTCTCCGGCAAGTGCCTTTTCTATAAATTTTTCAACAGTTGCAATTGGAATTGAAAAGTTTGTATCCTGTCTGTTGGTTATTTTCCAGGTGTTTATCCCTGCTATCCTGTAATTTCCTTTCTTATTCTTTACAAGCAAAGGGCCACCGGAATTCCCGGCATCAATCTGGGCAGAATGCTGAATTACAGAAGAAACGTCAGGATTCAAAAGTTCAGCAACTTTTACGGATGGATTTGTAATGATCCCTGAACCAAACTGCCATGATGGTTTTCCAAGGAGACCTGGAAACCCGGCTGTGTAAACTGATTCTCCGTCTTCCAGTTCTTCTTTTGAAAAAGGAATGCTTTTTTCAAAAGGTCTTTCATCATTAGGGAAAGCAAGAATTGCCAGATCATAATCTGAATCAGCTGCAAGAATAGTCAAATTTGAATAAGTCTTATTGAATACACCTTCCTTATTCTGGAAAGATACAGAAGATGTTTTTGCATCGGCAATAACATGACGGTTTGTAATGATGTAATTTTTCCCGTCTGGTGCTACATAAACAAATCCTGATCCGGAACTTCCCGAATCAACAAAAGTTCGGATCTTTTCTTCGGCTTCTGAAACCCCTAGTTTTTCTAGACGAGGAATAAACTCAAGCATATCCCCTATAAGCTTCTGGCTATAATTGGGTCTTACAACACATACATAATTCTTTACCTGAGCTGTACAGACAAACTGAAGGAACAACAGCCCTATAAGTACAAACACTTTTTTCATTTTTCTCTCTCCACTTTTGTAAATCTTCCGGAAATTGCAATATTTTTAAAAGACCGGCCGTACAGATTTATTCCGAACACATTATCTTCTATCCCAACAGTCGAGATTATTGTTTCAAGACTTCCGTTCGCGTATCCTCCCCTTACATACAGATCTTCCAAACAATATCCTTCATCAGGTTGTGCAGTAACCAAGAAATCATAAGTCCCATTTTCCGAAGCTACAGTTAATACACCATGTTCGCATTCCAGAACCCATACTGTTGTCTTAACAATAATGTGACGACAACTGCAAAGCGTCATCAAAAAGAATGCAGCTAATATAATTTTTATTTTCTTTTTCATAAATTCCAATCCTTTTTTTAAAGAGTTTTTCTAACTACAGGTGTTCCGGAATATGGAATTCGCACCATGACTTTAGCAAGACTTTCATCCAAACTATTTTTTACATTAACTTCCCATTCTTTTCCGGTTGTCTTTTTTGAAGTAATAAGCAGACCGTCTCCATCTTTTGAAACAGAAAAATATTCTTCTCCCCCAGCTTCAATTTCAATCGTTGTTTCTACATCTTTAAAAACACTTGTGCTGATACCCAATTGGCTATAAGCATACACTTTGTACTTCCCCAGCGTTTTTGGTTCTTCAGGATAAGTTGGAATATCAATTTGAATTGTTCGAGATATCACTTTGTGAGATTCGTCATAAAAGCGGAAGAATATTGAATCATTTATTTCATATGAATATTCAAAATCTCTATCAAAAGTACCGTTTCTTACATACACGGAATCTTTAATAATTTTTTCAGGATTACTTGCGTAATAGTATTCATATTGAGGATAACTATAAGTTTTGGCATTTGAAATTAATGTTACAGGCTTATAGATTTTGTCATTTCTAGATACATCCTCTTTAATTTTTGAAATATGGCAACTGGTATTTTCCCAACCGCCAGGAAGATCGGTCATTTCTGTAGTAAATTCTATGAGTTTAAAATATGTATCTTCCTTATCTGGAGCTTTTGCAAACAAGGAGATATATCCCGACTCTGTTGCTGTATAAGAATAAATTCCTCCGGATAAATCAACGCCAGCTTTAAGCAATTCCTTATATGAACTAATTGAGGAATTGAGCGAATAAGATCTATACAAATCACAGGAAGTAAAATCTGAATGATTATTTACAGTGAACTCAACAACATCCCCTTCTTTTATTTTTTCCTGAGTAGTAGTAAATGAAAGGAATAGATCAAAAACTGTATTTATATAAACATCTCTCTCCGGCATAATAAAAGTATATTTTAAAGGATCTGTTTCATCCTGCATAACCGGAAAAGGATTATCCCTACTATCTTCTACTGTAACACTTTTTAGATAATACCCATAATTAGGAGTAACAGTTACTTCAACTTTCTGTCCTTCATATGCAGATGTCGGATTTACTGTTATTTCCCCGTAACTATTTTTCCTGTTAATTATTGAGTAATTAGTTTTATATGAAAAATTTACTTTTATATTAAGGTCTCTAGTATAAGCATACACATAATAAATATTTTTATCTTTTTTATCTCGTGTGATGTTGGAATAACTATAATAACCACATTCAACACTATATGCATAATATCCTTCATCAGGAATAGTGGTTACTTGTATTATGGTTCCCAGAGGAACTATTTTGGATTTTACAGTTGCTGTTCCATTTCCCTCACAATCGATTTTTATTCTGCACATTCCAAGATCTGAATTCAAACCGAAACATCCTGCAAATAAAACCAACAATAACAGACAAAAAAATATACTAATACTTTTTTTCATATCTCTCCTCTTTTTATATATGAATCGAAATTCATACTAATTTAAGTATATCGGGGGATGGGGAATAATAACAAGGAAATATTTTTACACAAAAAAAGCAGGCCTGAATAAGTAATATTTTCTTATTCTGGCCTGCTTTTCATTCAGCGCACAATTCTTTATTGTGAAGCATCAATTATCTTACAGAACTACTCTTTCCAGCTTCCAGATGTCGCGTACGTAATCTTCGATTGTACGGTCTGAAGAGAACTTACCGGCATTAGCAATATTGATGATTGCTTTCTTTGCCCATGTTTTGCGGTCAGAATAATCTGCAGCAATCTTTTCCTGAGCCTTAACGTATGAGTCGAAGTCTGCCAGCAGGTAGTAAACGTCAGGACGCTGACCTTCTACACCATAAACAAGTGAATCGTAAAGTTCCTTGAAGATCTGGTGAGTTGGATCGTATGTGCCGTCAACCAGCTGGTTCAGAACCTTAGCAAGGGCCGGGTTGCGGTCCATGTATTCCTGTGGGTTGTAAGAGTGTTCAGCTTCCATCTTGATGATTTCGTCAGAAGTAAGTCCGAATACGTAAGCGTTTTCAGCTCCTGCTTCTTCAACGATTTCAATGTTTGCACCGTCCATTGTTCCAAGTGTAAGAGCACCGTTCAGCATGAACTTCATGTTTGATGTTCCTGAAGCTTCAAGACCGGCTGTAGAAATCTGTTCTGAAATATCAGCAGCCGGGAAGATTTTTTCTGCTACTGATACGCGGTAGTTTTCTACGAATACAACACGGATCTTTCCGCGAACACGGCGGTCGTTGTTGATGCGGTCAGCAACTGTGTTGATCAGCTTAATGATAGACTTTGCACGGCGGTAACCTGAAGCAGCCTTTGCACCAAAGATGAATGTACGTGCAGGTGGATTGTAGTTTGGATCTTCTACAAGTCTGTTGTACAGATACATGATGTGGAGCACGTTCAGAAGCTGGCGTTTGTATTCATGGAGACGCTTAACCTGAACGTCGAAGATTGATTCAGGATCCAGGAATTCGTTCTGTGCATGCTTGAGGAATTCTGCAAGAGCCTGTTTGTTGTCCTGCTTGATCTTAAGGAATTCATCAATAGATGCAGCATCGTCTGCGAACTTTTCAAGACCTTTGAGTTTTGCCAGATCTTTTTCCCATCCGTGTCCGATTCTGTCTGTAATGAACTTTGCGAGTTCAGGGTTTGCATTAAGAAGCCAGCGGCGCTGTGTAATACCGTTTGTCTTGTTGTTGAACTTTGCAGGATACAGTTCGTACCAGTCCTTAAGTTCCTTTGATTTAAGAAGTTCTGTATGAAGAGCTGCAACACCGTTTACGCTGAAACATGCGTGGATTGCGAGCCATGCCATGTAAACCTTGTCGTTGTGGATGATAGACATGTGCTGGTGTTTTTCGTAATCGTTCGGATATTTCTGGCGAAGTTCAATAAGAAGACGACGGTTGATTTCTTCAACAATCTGATAGATACGTGGAAGGAGTCCCTGGAAAATGCTGATAGGCCATTTTTCAAGAGCTTCTGCCAGGATTGTGTGGTTTGTATAAGCGAATGTTTTTGTAACAACATCCCATGCTTCGTCCCAGCCTACGTTGTAATCATCCATAAGGATGCGCATAAGTTCAGGAATAGCAACTACAGGATGAGTATCGTTCAGCTGGATTACGTGCAGTTCAGGGAACTTTTTGAAGTCTGTACCGTAGTCGGCAACGTAGTGGCGAACCAGGTCCTGAAGAGATGCTGAGCTGAAGAAGTACTGCTGCTTGAGACGGAGAGCTTTTCCGCTTGGGCCGTTGTCGTTAGGGTAAAGAACACGGCTGATGTTTTCTGCACTGTTCTGGCGTTCAACGGCACGGTTGTAGTCCATGTTGTTGAAGAGCTGGAGGTCGAATCCGTTTGGAGAAGAAGCTTCCCAAAGGCGGAGTGTGTTTACAGTTTTTGTGTCAAAACCAACGATTGGCATATCGTATGGAGTTGCAATTACTTCTTCTGCGTTTTCAATGTAGAAGCGTGGCTGTCCGTCAGGAGTTTTTCCGTAAGCAATGTTTCCACCGAACTTAACAGTTACCTGAAGGTCAGAACGTTTTGTTTCCCATGGGTCACGGTGTTTGAGCCAGTTGTCAGGATATTCAACCTGGTAACCGTCTTCAATCTTCTGTTCGAACATACCGTATTCATAGCGGATACCGTATCCGTGTCCAGGGTAATCCAGTGTTGCGAGGGAATCCAGGAAACAGGCTGCAAGGCGTCCAAGGCCACCGTTACCAAGACCTGCATCCGGTTCTTCATCTTCGATCATGTCAAAGTTGATGTTCATTCCCTGAAGAACTTCTTTTACTGCATCTTTGATGCCACAGTTGATCAGGTTGTTTGAAAGTGCACGTCCCATAAGGAACTCTGCTGACAGGTAGTAAAGCTGTCTTGTTGGCTTTTTGGCATATTCGTTGCGTGTAGCCATCCAGTTTTCCATGATGATTTCACGGGCAGAAGCTGAAACAGCGTCAAAAAGGTCATGCGAGTTTGCCTGGCTGATGTCTTTACCGTACTGGCGGCGGAGACGTCCTGACAGGTTTTCTTTGAATTTTTCTGCATCAAATTCCATATAAAAAAGTCCTCCTGAGACTAAAACTCTAAAATATCCATTTATCTTACAATAAAAACGGCCATATTGAAAAGACTACCCCGGTCTTTCTATTTTGCTGCAAGAATTACAGAACTTCCCGAAACAAGGACATAACGTTTCTGCTCCATAAGAAGTTCTTCTTTCCCTGGTTCACAGATATCTTCCGGACTTTCAAATGAAGTGTCAGAAACTCTGTGCCAGGCTTTTCCTGCAGGCAAAGCAGGCAGGGTTATTGTAAGGTCATAAATATCCATGTTTGTGGCAATATAAAAATCACCGTTTTCCGAAGAAAGTCTGTAGCTCAGGAAACGGTCCAGTTTATTCCATTCAGGATTCTTTCCGTTTCTGTCGTACCATGAGATTTCAGGAACTTCTGATTTTCCGTAGTTTTCCTGGAAGAATGATTCTCTTCTGAAACATGGATTGTTTTTTCGCAATGCAATAAGGTTCGAAACAAAGCGGACAAGGCCTGCATTTTTTTCGGCCAGAGTCCAGTCGAACCAGCTGAGTTCAGAATCCTGACAGTAGGCGTTGTTGTTCCCGTTCTGTGTACGGCGCATTTCGTCGCCACCCAGCATCATTGGAACACCCTGGCTTGTCATAAGGTAAACCATGAAGTTCTTGATTTTCTTAAGGCGGAGACTTTCGATCTTTGGATTTTCCGACGGCCCTTCGTATCCGTGATTCCAGCTTACGTTGTCATCGGAACCGTCGCGGTTTTCTTCGCCGTTTTCTTCGTTATGCTTGTAGTTGTAGCTTACCAGGTCGTTGAGGGTAAAACCGTCGTGAGCAGTTATGAAGTTTATTGAAGCAAGAGGTGATTTTCCACCTGCTTTGTACAGGTCTGAACTTCCGGCTACACGGGTTGCTGCCATTGTAGAAGTGAACTCATCGCCCCGGATAAAACGGCGGATGTCATCACGGTATTTCCCGTTCCATTCGCTCCATCTTCCGCCAGGGAAACATCCAACCTGGTAACAGCCTGCTGCATCCCAAGGTTCTGCAATAATCTTTGTACGGCTCAAAACCGGATCTTCCGAGATCTCGTTTGTCAGCGGCGGATTTGCCGGAATATGCCCGTTTGCTTCTCTGGTAAGAATCGAAGCCAGATCAAAACGGAAACCGTCAACATGCATTTCCATAACCCAGTAGCGCAGACATTCAATGATGAATCTGCGTACAACAGGATGATTGCAGTTCACTGTGTTTCCGCAGCCTGAATAGTTCATGTAATACTGTTTTTCGTTTTCTGGAAGGCTGTAGTAAACCGAATTTTCGAATCCGCGGAAGCTGAAAGTGTAACCGTGTTCGTTTCCTTCTGCGGTGTGGTTGAATACAACATCCAGAATGACTTCGATGCCGGCCTTGTGAAGAGCCTTAACCAGTTCCTTGAATTCGCGGACAGCACCTCCCGGTGTCTGGTCGTATGCGTATGAAGTCTTTGGTGCCCAGAACCCCATGGTGCTGTAGCCCCAGTAGTTTACAAGGTTCTTTCCGGTTCTTGGATTAATGTTGCCGTTTTCGTTCTCATCGAATTCGAACATCGGCAGAAGCTCAACTGAAGTTACACCAAGCTTCTTGAGATAATCGATTTTTTTCTGGAATCCTTTGTAAGTTCCCTGGCCTTCTTCTTTTGAAACGCCTGAAGTTTCAGATGCGGTAAAGCCTTTTACGTGAACTTCGTAAATTACAGTTTCGCTGAGCGGATAGTTCAGGGGTCTGTCCCCTTCCCAGTCAAAGCTTCTGTCGTCAACAACAACACATTTCGGGAAATCCGAAAGATCCTGAAGTTCACCGTTCTGAACGCCGGCAAGGCCCTGGGAACGCTGCTTGTTGTATGAACGGAATACTGAACCCTTTGTAAAAGCCTTTGCATAAGGATCCAGAAGATATTTTGCAAAATTAAAACGATGTCCTTCAGGCGGATTATAAGGCCCGTCGGTTCTGTAAAGATAAAGTGCACCTTCGGAAAGTCCTTCTACAAAACAGTGCCAGATGTCACCGGTTCTGTTTTCGGAAGGATTCATTTCGTAAAACGCATAAGGCTTTGAAGAATCATCCTTTTCAAAGAAATAGATTACAACTCTCTCTGCATTCTTACTGTAAACAGAAAAATTTACGCCCCCGTCCTGTACCGTTGCTCCCGGTAACATAGGGTTTCCTGCATGCACAACAATATCTGCCATAATACGCAAACTATACAGCAAGAATAGGGGAAATTCCATATACGAAAGGATTTTCCCCTATTCTTACAGTTAAACGTTTTAATTTTACAAATTTTTCGTGCAAATTTTACCATTCAGGTTGAAAATATTTGTATAAATACAATTTATAACAAAATGTTTATGGAGGACAAATATGTTATGTAAGAATGTATTAAAAGCAACATGCGGTCTGGCATTATCAAGCATGCTGCTCATGGCTTGTTCTTTTTCTGCTCCTGCAACAAGAAGCGCAAAACTGAACAACATCGATTCTTCTCTGGGATACGCAAGTATTTCAAGAATGGCATTCATTGGTGGATCAGCTGTTTACAATTCTGACAACGCAGCTGCAAGTCAGCTGGCATCCGGAGTAAAACTCCCTTACCGTCTTGGTAAAGTAACTAAGGAAGTTTCTGAAACTGGAATCGAAGTTTTCTCTATGGATGACTCAAAAGAAGTTTACGGTTTCATTGAAATCGCAGACATTTCAAAAAATGCAGTTACATTCAATGCTTTTGAATACGTATCTGAAGATAATCTGAATCTTAAGGGTTCTTATTCTTTGAATCTTGGAGATTCTACTGATATCGACGGTGATGGTCTTGCCGACGTAAAATACGAAAAACCTGCCTACGCCAGAAAAGGTCAGAAAGGTGTTCGTTACCTTACATTCCTGAGCAGCAAGGAAGATCTTAATACTTCCATGTTCTCTGTTATTCCTGCACAGTACGATGGAAATACATATCCTTCAGGACTTATCGCAGTAAACCCTGACGGCCGCTACGTTGTTGCAAAATACAATGACGGAACAAACATCCGTTCAGCAGTTTCAGGCATCGTAAAAGGTGACTTTGTATTCGATGCTATAGAAGGTACATACGCAAAGGTTGTTTCTGATGCTTCTTACAGAAGTGCAAGAACAATTGATGATGCTGACCTTGAAACAGATGCAACATACGAATCATTCGACTATACATTCTACAACGATGAATGGACTGACAATGATACAGCAAACGCCCTTCTTGCTGCCATCGGTGAAGAACCATGTGCAACATCTGAAGAAGCAACTGCAAAACTGAACAGCCTTATGGCAGACAAGAACCTCATTGAAAAACTGGTTTCAATGTACGGCTTTGAAATTGATGATGAACTGGCTGAAATCCTTTCTGTAAAAGACGAACTTTCTGACGAAGACTTTATTCCGGCAAACCGCCTGTTCCTGAGTCTCAACTTCCCTGAAATCTGTCCACCAGTTGCTGTTAATTCAACAGAAATCCAGGATGTTTTCCCACTTCTTTCTCTGGTAATCAGTGATGAAGTTGCCGTAGAAGTTGAAGAAGACCGTGCTGCTTCAGGATGGAAGAAGGTTTATGACGAAAAGCTCAAAGAATACAATACAAAATCAACAGCTATAAAAAATGAATTCAATACTTACCAGATCAAGACAGCATTCCTTCACAAGGAATTCACTTCTGCCGTAAAGGACAAGAAGAGCACACTTGACGGAAGCATCGGTATTAAAGGTACATTCAGCATTTCGTTCTCTAACGTACAGTGTGGAGCAACTGCTGCTGTATTGCTTCAGGCTGACTTTGAAGGATTCCCTGAAAGCTTCGACGGAAACAAGCTCTTTGACCTGAACAAGAACTTCACTATCGGTGTTGTTCCTTTCAATGTTGGTGTAACAGGATCCTGGGGAATTGAACTTACACTCAATGACAAAACATGCAAACCAAGTGAACTCCGTGCATATTACACAGGACTTCATGGTGCTACAGTTTCTGTAGGTGCTAACTGGGGTATCAGAATGGTTCCTTGGAAGAAAGTATTCAAAGTATGGATCTATCTTCCTAATGCATATTTTGAACCATACGCAAGCGCTGGCCTTTTGAACAAAACTGCTTCTCTGGTATTCATTGAAACAAAAGCTGATAAAGAAGGTGAAGAAAGCGTAAAGACTGTCGTTATCTTCGGAAAGAAAGGACAGGTAATCGTAACTCCATTCGTTACTGTTACACCAAGAATCGGTATTTCAAGCAATACTGTATGGATTGGAATTCCTCTGAAGAATGCAATCGATCTTGGTATCCGTTATACTCCTGCAAGCATAACAGCCTTTGCAGACTACAAATTCAACCTTGGAGTTTCAGCAGGTGTGAATGTTGCTTCATATAGCAAGACATGGAACCTCTGGAACAAAGATCTTTACAAGACAAATCTTGGAACATGGACTTACGCCTGGTAATATAATCAGTTCCTGATACCCGCCCTGACTCAATGCCGGTCAGGGCGTTTTCTTTTTAACGGGGATAAAAATCTCTAATTATTTTTTTCAGAATTCCGAAGATATAAGTGAGGGCTGGGTCCTGAAGGCCTTCATTGGAGAAGAAGTATGACTACATCAATCGGAAATCTGAATCCTTACTCATACGGCGCAGGCGCTGCAAAGGTTTACGTTCCTGTAAACAAAAACGCCCTTCTCTATTCACACTTTGACCACGTTTCAGGAGTGGCAGCAAGATCAGGCCAGAACGGGGTTTCCATCAACAAAATCCAGATTCTGAATGCAATGATTGAACGTCTTTCGGCCATAAAAAATGAGCCTGCAAAATCGTTCACCAACATCTCTGACGAAACTGCCGAACAGCTCATCAAAAACTATCAGTTCCAGATCAAGCAGGCTGTAACACAGACTCCGCAGTTCCTGGCAGGCGCACAGCCTCAGGCCGGCGAAGTATTCAGCTTTATGGCATAAAGCAAATCAACATACAATTCGTTAATTTCCGAAAATGTTCTCCCGGTCATGAAACGACCGTTAGAACCGCTAGCTAGCGTCGCTGCATGTGAAGCGCGGATAGGAAACTATCAAGCCGCGCTTCAAATGCTTCTGATGTCACGCATCGCTCCCTACCGAAGTTTTTCTCTACTGCAGTCCTGATTTCTTTTTCACATTTTTAGTGCCATACCGCCCACAGAGTTACTGCTGCGGCGGCGGTAGTCAGGATTGTGAACGGAGCGGCTATTTTGAGGAAGCCGCCGAAGTTTACAGGGTGACCTTCATCTCTGAGAATTCCCATTGCAACAACGTTAGCCGAAGCCCCGTATGGTGTAAGGTTTCCGCCAAGGCACGAACCGATAAGCAGAGCAAACATAAAGAGTTCCGGTGCAATGTTCATCTGGGCGGCAAGACTGCCGGCTACAGGAAGCATAACGATGATGTACGGAACGTTATCTACAAATCCGGAAATCAGAATAGAAACTGCAAGAATCAGTACAAAGCCGGCAAGTTTGCTTCCGTTTGTTATCCGTGCCAGGAAGTTTGCCAGATCCTGAAGAAGCCCTGCTTCACTGATAGCCCCTACCACTACAAAGATTCCCATAAGGAAGAAGATTGTTTCCCAGTCCAGACCGAATACCAGTTCCTTTACGTCGGCCTTTGTCTTTTTCTGGCTGAAGATGTACCACAGAAGTCCTGTTACTCCAAGAACCATTACAAAACCGCCGGAAACGTAGGTAAGTCCGTCGCTGAAGAAGGAAATAACTGCCAGTCCGAAAATCATGCCAAGGAGCAGAATGAAAGGAACCCAGCTGATAACCGGTTCTTTTTCAACTTCAGATTTATCCTTATATCTAGCAAAGAAGCAGTAGAAGAAAAGACAGCCAACCAGAAGCCCGGCCTGAATGAAGAAGAAAATGGAAATCTTTCCCTGGCTTACAAAAAAGTCGTTGAAAGTGTATCCGGAATAAGAGGCAAAAATCATGCTCGGCGGGTCGCCTACAAGAGTTGCAGTTCCTTCAAGGTTCGACATTACTGCAAGACCGATCATGAACGGAACAGGATTGATTTTCAGCTTCTTGCTGATTGAAAGGGCAATCGGTGCCATAACAAGAACCGTAGCAACATTTTCTACAAAGATTGAAATAATTCCAGTAAGTGCCAGAATCATTACTACAGCAATTCCCGTAGAGCGGCATTTCTCTACAATCACATCGGCAATGAGGGCCGGAACCTTTGAATAGAGAAAGAGAGCTGCAATTGTCATAGCTCCCACGTAAATCATCAGAACGTTCCAGTTAATCAGACTGCTGAAGGTATGTGCCAGTGGAAACCAGCGGCTTGCGTCTGAAACAGCGGCAGCAGCTCCTGATTCAAGACGGAAAATCTGTCCCGGAAAAACTGTACCAAGAACAAGAAGAATAAGAGCCGAGCATGTGGTAAACACAACCTTTTTTTCCTGGAAGATGATTACCAGAAGATACATAATTACGGCAAGGGCCAGAACCACCCATTTCAAATCTACCATGTTTACATCCTAAATTATTCAAGATTCTTGGTTAAATATAATCATCTCAAGAGAATTTGCCAACATTAAGAGAGGTTATTTATTCCAAATACGAAATCTATGGTTTATCCTTTTAATATTCATGGAAAATCAGCATGAATCTTAGGAGGAACAATGAAAGACCTGGAAAAACGCAAAGGTGAAGCTTCGATTCACACAAATCTCCCGAACACAGAGCTTAAAGTAAAACTCGTAAACCACGAATTCCTTTTCGGATGTGGTGCATTTGATTTTGTAACAAAAGCATACATAGACAAAGACCCTGCAGCAGATCCTGCAAAAAAAGCCATTTTTGATGACCGCTGTCAGAAATGGCTCAAGCTCTTCAACTACGGAACACTTCCTTTTTACTGGGGACAGTTCGAACACGAAGAAGGAGACCCTCAGACAGAAAGCCGCATGACTGCAGCAAAAATGCTCAAGGAAGCTGGAAAAGAAGTTAAGGGTCATCCTCTGTGCTGGCACACAGCCTGTGCAGACTGGCTTTTGAAATATGACAACAAGACAATCCTTGAAAAACAGCTTGGCCGCATTCAGCGAGAAGTTGAAGGCTTCAAGGGCCTCATCGATAAATGGGACGTAATCAACGAAGTTGTTATCATGCCTATATTTGACCGCTATGACAACGCAATCACAAGACTCTGCAATGAACTTGGCCAGGTTGGAATCGTAAAGGCAATGTTTGACCAGTGTGTAAAATATAACCCTGACGGAACTTTCCTTATCAATGATTTCAACATGTCTGAAAAGTACGCAGAACTCATTGAACGCTGTCTGGATGCCGGTGTCCGCATCGATACAATCGGGCTTCAGAGCCACCAGCACCAGGGATATTGGGGACGGGAGAAACTTGAAGAAGTCCTGGAACGCTTTGAAAAGTTCGGAATCCCGATTCATTTTACAGAGAACACTCTTGTTTCCGGTCCGCTTATTCCTCCTCATATTGTAGATTTGAATGACTGGCATTATAACGATGAAGATTCAAAGCCGGAGTTCGAAGCTCGTCAGGCCGAACAGATGACAGAAATGATCCGCATTCTTTTTGAAGAACATCCATTGGTAAAAGCTCATACTATCTGGGACTTTATGGATGGAATGTGGCTTAATGCTCCGAGCGGTGTTTTGCGCCGTGATGGCAGCGAAAAACCAGTTTACACTGCACTTGATAATCTCATAAATAAAGAGTGGCATACAGAAGAAAATATCAAGACTGATGCTTCTGGGAATGTAACAATAACCGGATTCAAGGGGAAATATGTAATTGAAACTTTGAGTGGCGA
>JAZLIM010000087.1:0-8786 GCA_045617385.1 Treponema sp. | reverse complement strand
CAATGTTCATATTTGTACTTGAACTCATTTATTAACCCTGTCATATAAAGCGAATAAATATTCTCGCATTCCAATCTTTTCAAGAGCTTCTTCAAGATATGGCTTGTCAGAATCGGAAATAGCTCCCATCAAAAAAGCGGCAGGTTTGTTATCATCAGATTCCCAATATTCTTCTGAACGATGATTTGTAATACGACAGTAGTTAGCAAAAACATCTTTTGAAGGGGCTCTTTTACCCTGCTCAAAAAGAGAAACCAAAGTGTGATTATCCAATTCCAATTTACGTGCAAAATCAGACTGAGTAAGTTTATTGGACTTTCGATATTCCTTAACATCAACTGAAAATTTTTGCAAATTAAAATTCATATTATATTTTCCTTCCCTTATAATATACTACAAGAATCGACGAAAATGTTACAAATTGTAACATTTAATATATAAAAATACAATTTCTTACGCTACCATATAAATCTCATCTTCCAGCTCTTTCAGCGCTGCAAGATAATTCTGTTTTCCACCAAAAATATTCACAATTTCCGATGGTGTTCCTAAATCTTTTAATGGCTCAACTGTAAGAACCTTCATATCTTCAATATTTTCAATTCCTGTTTCGGCGTATTTATCAAGCAATGCATTCAAGACATTCCGCGCCTGTTCACCGTATTTTGTCCAGTAATTACGTTTACGAACATTCTCCGCACGTTCTTTTCTTGTTAAAGCTGGAGCATCCCAGGCGATATGACAGATTAAATCGAAGATATCCAAATCTGATTTTATTTCTTCTTTTAATTCTTCAAAAATCAGACCTTGCTCTTCCAGTTCTTGAATAATAATTTTCTTCTTTTCCGCATCATTCCAAGCCTGTAAGAAGCTATCCAAAGAACGGTAAGAAGTAAGGATTCCAGTTTTTGTATATTCTTTTAAGCTGCAGGTAATAAGGTTTCCGTTTGAATCAAGGAACTGTTTTCGTTCACTAAGAACTGAAACATCAACTCCAGCAACGTAAATCTTCTCTTTTTTGCCGTATTCAGGAGTGTCGTCCCCTAGAAGTGAAGTGCTATCATCATATCCATAAACTTCTTCCTCAAAAGCAACACCTTCACCTGTAACTGGATCAATCAGTTCTTCGCCAGTTCCTTCATCAATCTTATCTTCTGAAAGTGAATCATCTTGCCGTGACTCTTTGATTTTTACCGGAGCGCCATCAAAGTCTTTATCAGCAAACTTGTCTGTTACATTTCTAAAATCGATGATTGTAAAATATTGCTTTCCGTAATCTTCGTTGATTCTGGTTCCTCGCCCAATAATCTGTTTGAACTCTGTCATAGAACCGATGTTTTCATCAAGACAAATCAATTTACAATTCTGTGCATCTGTTCCTGTACTCATTAATTTGGAAGTTGTGGCGATTACAGGGAATCTGCTTTCAGGATTAATAAAATCTTCCAGATATCCTTTGGCAACAGGATCACCACCTGTAATTCGAACAACATATTTATCTGATTTAGCAGTGAGTTCTACAGGTGCAAATTTGAGCAGAGCCAGTCGCATCCGTTCTGCATGTTCAATATCAACACAGAAAACAATTGTCTTTGACATAGGGTCTGAGTTGGTAAGATATTCCATAATCTTTTTTGCAACAAGATCTGTTCGTTCATCAATTACAATATTGCGGTCAAAATCTTATGTGTTATATAGGCGGTCTTCTACCAGTTCACCATCAATATCAGTTTTATTTCGCTCAGGACGATAACCTTCCAGATCAACATTCATTCCAACACGAAGAACCTTGTATGGAGCAAGAAAACCGTCGTCAATTCCCTGCATAAGGGAATATGTATAAAGCGGTTCGCCAAAGTATTCGATGTTTGAAAGTGCCTTTGTTTCTTTTGGAGTTGCGGTCATACCAATCTGAGTTGCAGAAGTAAAATAATTCAGGATTTTGTGCCAGGCCTTATCTTCATCAACTGAACCGCGGTGACATTCGTCTACAATAATTAAATCAAAGAAATCTGGGCTAAACTGTTTGTAAGCATCAGATTCTTCATCATAATTTGTAAGCCCCTGATAAAGTGCAAGATAAATTTCATAAGACTTGTCAATTTTTTTATGTTTGATGATATGGCATTTATCTTTAAAGTGCTTGAAATCACCTTTCTTTGTCTGGGTAATTAAATTATTTCTGTCGGCTAAATATAGAATTCTTTTTTTACAGCCTGATTTCCAAAGTCGGTAGATAATCTGAAACGCAGTATAAGTTTTACCAGTTCCCGTTGCCATTACCAAAAGAATACGGTTTTGACCACGAGCTATTGCTTCTACAGTTCTATTGATTGCGATCCGTTGATAATATCGGGGTGAACGACCTGTGGAATCAAAAAAATAAGATGAAAGAGATGTTTCTTCGGCTTCTTTTGTACCAAGACCGTTATAAGTCAAATAACATTCCCATAATTCTTCTTGATCAGGAAAACAATCTAAACCGATATTCTCCGTAACAATTACTTTTCCGTTATTTATTCTTGTACAACAATTTTTTCTATATTGGATTACAAATCCGTCACCATTACTTGAAATAGCAACCGGGATATCAAGCGTCTCTGCATATTCCAGAGCCTGCTGCATTCCGGCGCCAACTGTGTGATTATTATCTTTAGCTTCAACAACTGCAACAGGAATATTCGGTTTGTAGTAGATGATTATATCAGCACGCTTACACTTGCCGCGTTTTGTCTTTTTTCCTTTTACGAAGATACGACCTGCAGTAAATGAAACTTCTTCCCGAATTTGAGTTTGTCTGTTCCAGCCAGACTGTTCAATTGCAGGGAGAATATATTTTGTGATTATATCGCGCTCAGATAATGTTTTTTTTGAATTCATTTCTTCTTATTATATCACATTTACACTAATACTGCGCCAGCTGTGGCGCCATTTACTATTACAAACAATTAATACTCACACATTAGCATCCATGTTATACTGTAAATAGTATGAAAACTGTAACTCTCGGTAGAACAAACATCACGACACCACAGAATGCTTTCGGGGCACTGCCTGTTCAGCGCTGCGACATGGAAACTTCGGTAAAGATTCTTCAGGCTGCCTATGAAGGCGGAATGACATTCTTTGACACAGCCCGTGCCTACTCCGACTCTGAAGAAAAACTCGGAAACGCCCTTACAGGAGATTCTTCTGTAAGAAGCAGAATCTATATTGCTTCAAAAACCATGGCAAAAAATACTGAGGAAATGAAATCCCAGATTGAAACTTCCCTTACAAACCTCAAGACAGACTACCTTGACGTTTACCAGTTCCACTGTGCAGACCGTGTGATTGCTCCCGGTGACGGAAGCGGCATGTACGAGCTGATGGAGGACTTCAAACGCCAGGGTATGATCCGTCACATAGGAATCACAGCACACAAAATCGGTGTTGCGGAAGATGCCGTAAAATCAGGCTTATATGAAACTCTTCAGTTCCCTTTCAGCTATCTTTCAAGTACAAGGGAAATTGAGCTGGTGAATCTCTGCAAAGAAAAAAACGTTGGCTTCATTGCCATGAAAGGACTTGCAGGCGGACTTATAAACAACTCCCGCGCTGCCATTTCATTCATCAGCCAGTACGACAACGTTCTGCCAATCTGGGGAATCCAGAAAATGAGTGAGCTGGACGAATGGCTCAGCTTCTTTAAAGATGAACCGGTCATGACAGATGAAATCAAAGCTTTTATTGAAAAAGAAAAAGCTGAACTGAACGGAGACTTCTGCCGCGGCTGCGGATACTGTATGCCATGTCCTCAGGGCATTGTAATCAACAACTGTGCACGCATGAGCCTGCTCCTCCGCCGCGCTCCGAGTAAAGCCTGGCTTAACGACTACTGGCAGAACGCCATGGCCGGCATTGAAAAATGTACAGGCTGCGGCGCATGCAGGAAGAAGTGCCCTTACGAGCTGAACACACCTGAACTGCTCAAGAAAAATCTTGAAGACTATAAAAATGTCCTTAGCGGGAAAACAAAGGTCTAAAACGCCGGAAATTTGCTGAAAAATTCAAGAATTTCAGCGAATTCCTAACAATTTTTTATCCTTTTCTCTCCATTTTCTCTATTTTTCTGATATAATTTCTCTACATAATTCATATTTTGGAGAAGTTGTATTATGAGAAAAAGATTTTCAAACAAACTCCTTAGAACTCTGCTGCCTCTTTTTTCAGTTGCGGCCTTCTCATGTTCAAACATGATCAGCGACATGAAATCCATGAGCGACATAAAACGGCCTGCAGCAGATCCACAGACTTACAACGAAGTGTGGGTTGAAAAAATCGAAACCGAAGATTATGAACTTTCCGCCTCAGTTCCGGAAAAAGGATTCTACATTGCAAATGAAGTTTCTGAACCTGACGAAAACGGAAATACATACCACAGAACATGGTATAAGCGAAACCGGGTAAAAATCGGATTCGATCCTGACGGCGGCTTCTGGCCGTTGAAAAATCCTGATGGAACTGATGCTTCTGCTGACATCAAATGGGATATCCATAAGTTCGGAGAAGAAATCCGCGTTCCTGCAGTAAAAAGAACTCCTACACAGGATGACCCTACCGAATGGCTTATCTTTAAAACAGGATACGGCTTCAACGGCTGGGAAAAGACGGTTATTGGTGAAAACACATATGAACTCACTCCTCTGGCAGTCTGCCCTGCCCTGGATAACGGAAGCGAGCTTGTATTCAAAGCAAAGTGGCAGGCAAACACAGATACCCAGTACAAAGTAAATTACTGGCTTCAGGAAGCAGAAAGCGACACCCGTATAAAAAAAGAACCTTCCGACATCTTTACGGGAACAACAGGCGAAAGAACAGATGTTCAGGCTCCTGTGATTCCGGGCTTCGTACAGACAGGCACTATTCAGAACGAAACAATCAAAGGTGACGGCTCAACTGAAATTGACATCGCTTATAATAGAAAGATCGTTACGTTCACTTTCAAAACAGGAAATGAAAAAGCTAAATGGGCTGACAATACAACAGCTCCGATTGAAGTAAAAGGAAAATACGGCGCTTCAGTAAAAAAAGAATCTATCAAAGAACTGATTCACGAAGATCCAAACTTCAAGTTCTCAGGATGGAACTCAGAAGGCGGTGAAGTTCCTGCTTTATTCCCTCTGGAAGATGCTGAGTTCACTGCAGTCTGGGCTAATCCTTATAAAGACTACAAGATTACTCATTATTTCCAGAACACTGCCCTGAACGGATACGACATCAACAATGAACTTACCGTTACAAAAACCGGAACTGTCGGAAACTATACGAATGCAATTCCGGTAGAAGTAAAAGGTTTTGCGGCAAAGACTTTTGAACAGAAAAAACTTTCAAATGATCTGGAACCGAATGACATTGAAATTTACTATAACCGTTCAGAAGTAAAAATCTCATTGAACCCGGGAAGCGGTAAATGGAAAGACGGTTCGGAAGGAACAAAAGAAGTTTCTGCAACATACGGAGCTTCTGTTTCAGCTTATCCGGAACTGGCAGAAAAAGAAGGATTCAAATTTACCGGATGGAAAGATGAAAACGAAAACATCCTGCAGACACTTCCTTCTGAAGGTCCGGCAGAAAATCGTTTCTTTACCGCCTGCTGGGAAAGAACAATTGCAAACTATACAATCCGCCACCTGTTCCAGAAAACAACTCTTGGAACAAATACTGAAACCGACTACGACCTTGACGAATCAAAGAACAGATATCCGTTAGGAACAATCGGACAGAATACAGACGTAACCGCCGGAGACTTTACCGGCTTTGTTACTCCGGCAAACGTTGAGAACAAAATCATTGCTGCAGACAACTCTACAGTAATCAGTCTTTATTACAACAGAAAAGCTGTTACCATCACAATGAAGGCCGACGGCGGAAAATGGGCTGACGAATCAACAGAAGATAAATCACTTACAGCATATTACGGAGTCCAGATCGGTTATCCTGAAAATCCTTCCCGCTCTGATACTGAAAACAGCTTTGCCCTTACAGGCTGGAAAGTAAATGACACTGACACAGTTCTTACTACCCTTCCTAAGGAAGCTGGAGCCGAAAATGTAACATACACTGCACAATGGGCTGTTTCCGACGCTACTTACAGCGTTATCCATTATTTCCAGAACGTAAGTCTGGACGGTTACCCTTCGGAAAATGCAGTTACAGAAACTTTCAAAGGCGCCGTAAACGCATACACCACTGCAGCTGCCAAAACAGTTACAGGTTTTACAGCAAAGGCTTTTGAACAGATAAAGATTTCAGAAAGCAATACAACCGTTTCAATCTACTACGACCGCAATCCGGTAAAAATCACTTTTGATGCTGACGGCGGAAAATGGGCAGATGAAAGCACAGAGCCAAAGATTCTGGATACTCATTTTGGTATTCCGCTCACTTACCCGGAAAACCCGGCACTTGAACACTTTGCTTTTACCGGATGGGACACACCTGACCTGACAGCAGCACCTTACAGTGACATTACAATCAAAGCCAGATGGAATCAGGTTGATGCATCATACACGGTAAACCACATGCGTCAGAACAGAACTCGTGACGGTTATGAACTTGATTCAAGCGAAACAGTTTACGGAACAATCGGTGAAAACACAGATGCAAAGGCAAAAACAATGGATGGCTTTACAGCCGAAACTTTCGCCAACAAAACCATTGCAAGTGACAACTCCACAACTGTTGAAATCAGATACAACAGAAACGCGGTGACCCTTACATTGAAATCGGGTGAAGGAAAATGGGCCGACGGTTCCGACACTGACAAGACAATCAGCACATATTTTGGAGTTACAATTCCCGCCCTTGAGATTCCTTCAGATCCAAGCCGCGAACATTATTCTTTTGCAGGATGGAAATACTCCACAGCCGACGGAGACCGTTCAATCCCGGCGCTGCCGTCTTCTGGACCTCAGGAATCGCGTACATACACCGCACGCTGGACTCAGACAGAAGCCCTTTACAAAGTTAAGCATCTCTTTGAAAAAGCAGACGGATCAGGATACGAATCAAATGTTTTATACCCTGACGAAGAATTCTATGGCGCACTGAATACCATGACAAATGCTGCAGCTCAGACTGTAACAGGATTTGATGTTGAATCTGTAGATAATAAAAAAATCACAGAAACACCGGCCAGCGTTGAGATTAAATACTCAAGAAAAGAATTCTCTGTTTCTTTTGACCCTAACGGCGGTTACTGGAAAGAAAACAAGGAAGTTACTTCTACTGTTGTAAAACAGAAATTCGGAACTGCTTATGATATTCCTGGCAGTGAAAAACTTGAAAGACTGGACTACACCTTCAAAGGCTGGAAAACAGATTCCGGTGTAGTTCCGTCAGGAACAGTTCCTTCTGAAAACATAGTCTTCAAAGCCCAGTGGGACTACGGCGGAAGCCGTTACTATGTAGTTCACAAATTCCAGACGCTGGAAGATCCGGAAAACTATGTTGAAAATGAATCAATCATACCGGAAGAAAAGACGGTGTTCTTATGGAAACTACTGCTGCCGAAGCAAAGAATGTACCGGGCTTTACAGCAAAACCAATCCAGCAGATGACAATCAGTGCCGGAGGTCTTACACGCGTTTCTGTATTCTACGACAGAAATGACATTACTCTTACATTCAAGGCAAACGGCGGAGTATTCAGTGATCAGACAATCACCTACTCAAAAAAAGGAAAGTACGGAGCTTCCACAGAAGGCCTCTTCCCAAGTAATCCAGTAAATGAAGATCCATTGAAATATTTCTCAGGCTGGAAGAATTCTTCAGGAACAGTCGTTGCTAACCTGCCTCAAACATTCCCAGGTTCAAGCGAAACTTACGAAGCTGTCTGGGGTGATATTCCTTCAAGCGTAATTAACGGTGTGGGAACTTACACAAATAAAGACATGACTGTAACCTATGAGTTCGGTACAGACACCATCAGCTTTAAGGTTCTTCATGAACTTTCAGACCTTGAACTGACCTTCCTGGAAATCAGCGGAAAACCAGTATCAGTTTCAGGAATAACAGTTTCCAAGACAAGCGAAAACGGAAAGACAAAATACACATTCTCAGTTCCGTTTACAAAAGGTGCCGGCACTTACGGTCTCACACTTGAAATGTCAAACACAAAACTTACTTACACATTACCTCATGTGATAATGACAAAGGAGGAGTTAGGCAATGAATAGAATCAAAAGCATTATTTCGACAATTGTAATCTCCACTGCCCTTTTTGCAGGACTTTTTACTTCGTGTGAAATGTCTTTGAAAAACGAACTGAATTCACCAGCCTCAGAAAGTTCTTTTGAAGGTTACTCAGAAGTTTCTTTTTCTCTTTTGTCAGCTGGAAACAATCTGCGTACTGCACTTCCTGAATACATATGGGAAAACTACACATACGAACTTTATGTAAAAACACCGGGCGCTTCTGAATCAAAACTGTTTATAGAAAAATCACCTTTTTCAAGATTCATGAACACAAGAAAACTTCCTAAGGCTGAAGTACCTTACCAGTTCACACTGAAAGGCTATGCAAATCTTGAAGGAACAAGCACCCAGGTTCTTGAAGGAACTACAGGAGATGTTGTTCTGGACACTGACTCAAAAGAACTTACGTTTATCATGTATCCGGTAGAAGGAAGCACTGGAAGTACACGTATTATAGTTACTTTCCCGGAAGACGGAACTATTACAAAAGTTAAAGCTGCAGTTTCACCGGACAGATCTGGAACTTCTGAAGAAAAAGAAGATTTGGAA
>JAZLIM010000086.1:0-17971 GCA_045617385.1 Treponema sp. | reverse complement strand
ACTTCCTGCCCTTACAGTTTCACTCAGCGGTATGACAACTCTGGACCAGGCAAAAGACAACGTAAAGACTTTCGAAGAACTTTCTGCCCTTACAGACGAAGAAGAAAAACTCCTCTTCAAAGCCTGCGACCTCTTCCACACTCAGGTACAGGTTCCTTGTACAGCCTGCCGTTACTGTACAGACGGTTGTCCTGTTTCAATCAACATTCCTGAAATCCTTAAGGTTTACAACACATATAAAGTTCACGGCGACTGGGCTCTGAACGGACTTAAAGACGTTAAGTCTGAAGGAATGCCAAAAGACTGTGTTCAGTGCGGTGCCTGTACAGGTCACTGTCCGCAGAACATTGATGTTCCAAAAATCATGGCTGAACTTGCTGCAAAAACAAAATAAGCCATAATTCCATAAACAAAGTTCCCGAAAGCGGAATTTCAAGCCCGGACTCAGTTTCCGGGCTTTTTTTTATCAAAAAATTTGGATTTTTTACATAAATTAAAGCGTTACTTTAATGACACTAGCATTACATTTTGATATTATGAAAAACATATTTTAGCCGGAACGCATGTTCCAGGTATCCCGTAACAAAGGAGGCACGAAGCCGATGCATAAACGTTCAAGCAACTCGCAGCTCATTGATTATGTGATTACGGTCACTCAGGTCCGTACCAATAAAAATCACACACATAACAATGATATTAAACGTTCGTTCGGTTTTGGACGAAGTTACGGGACAGTCAAGTCAGTAGACTGATTTGTTGTGCTCAGGTGCCCGTAGCTTCCCGCCTGTATAGAAAATACTAAAGCTATGGAGCAACTATGAAAAAGTTAAACAAACCAATTATTGACATGAGAAATACTGGGGCTAAATTAAAATCACTCAGACAGTTCAAAAACGTTTCTGTAAAAAATCTTCAGGAAATTTTCGGTATGGAAAATCCGCAGGCCATCTACAATTGGGAAAGCGGCAAGAACATGCCTTCAATCGATAACCTTCTGATTCTGGCAAACATTTACGATGTAACACTCGAATCACTTATTGCATTCAACACTGTTGAAATTGATATTTCAGAAGAAAACAGAATTCCGCTTAAAGCTGCAGTATAATTCATTCAGAATTGCGGTTAATGTGAATAACGTTAAATGAAAAATGGTCCCTTCGAAAACTCGGGGACCATTTTTTTTATTCAAAGAAAAAACTTGAACCCGGATAATCTTCCAGGTCGGCAAGGTAGTTCGGATGATACTTTCCGTACGGCAGGTAACGGAAAGCATTTTCATTACACTGCTTGATGAGCGGAACATAATCCACAACTGCTGTATTTACAGCAGTAAGGGCAACCTTGGCCATCAGGCTGAACAGGGAATCCACATCCATATTCACGTTGGTGTCCTGCGTTGCGCGTTCCCGTTTTTCAAACAGGATTTCATTAGTCTTTGTAGACTTAAGCGTGTACGTAATGTCCACCACAACCTCTTCAGCTATAAGTGATTTTCTGCATTCATTGATTGTTGTGAACAGAACCATATCTGCACCGAAATAGCTGTAGAACATTCCGCAGTCCCGGTCCATAAACATTTCGGAATCGTAAGCGCTTTCCTGTTTCAGGATTTCAAGCGTCAAAAAAGGCGGATAGACGTAATACCCTTTTTCGGCCAGCGGCGTGTAAAGAGTACTGTAGATCACGTCTTTCATTTCTATTTCCAGAGAGCGGTCAACAGGAGGAAGAATCAGAATTGAAACAGGTTCCTCGCTGTAAAGCTGAGCATAACGCTCGGCCTTTGTAGGGCCGTCCACCGAAGCACACGAAACAAGTAAACTGATAAGAAATAAGGAAACAATCAGTAAAAGGGATTTCTTCATTTAGTCCTCCTTCCTGATTTTTGAAACCAGTTTCTGAACAAGGTTTTCTGATTCCGGATAGAGCTGAACTTCGCGGTCCAGAAGTTCCATTCCTTCTGCAGTACGCCCCGCCTGAATCAGCATGAATCCGTAGTCGGCACAGAGTCCGGGTGGAACTTCCTGGCGGAGAGCAGTCTCCTGCCCTGCCATGATTTTTTCGTACTGTGAAAGGAGAGCTTCAAGCCTGCTGTCTTCCGGATTTTTGGCATAATCAGAAGCTGCAGCAGGATACCCGTACCAGCGGTACAGGGCCCCCGGAGTACTTGTACATGACGCCAGGAGCATTACAGAAACCAGAACTGCAGCTGAAAGAATTTTCTTCATCTTTTATTCTGCCCGTTCAAAAACTTCGTATCCGGTAATGTCACCGGAAATTGAACCGCTGATCAGTTCAACCATTGAATATTCATTTGCCCCGGAACCAAGAGTCTTCATTACGCGGAGAGTTCCCACTTCTTTGCCCGGGAGAGTAATGAGCATTCCGGTCTGCTTGTTTTCAACAGTCTTTCCGGCTTCGCACAGAGTAAACAGATTGCCTGCCTTAATTCCCTGAGACTTTCCGCCGGCTACCAGCAGAACGCCGTCTTCATCTGAAATGATGTAAGTTTTCCAAGGGCGGTCAGTACAGTTCTTTTCGATATTTCCTACCAGAGACTGGATTGCGGCTTCAATTGCCTTGTCATTCAGTGTTGAATCGTAGCCGGCCGAAGTGCCGAATCCGAGAACGTCGGTTGCAGTAATTTCTGCTTCACCTTCGCCTTCATCCGCATAGATGATTTCACCGGTTGAAACGTCAATAAGGCGGATGCTTACACCGGCTTCCACGATCTGTGTTTTGGAACGGCTGAAAACACTGGCGTGAGTTCCTACGTTTTTGCGTCCGTATTTTGTAATTGATCCCACCAGCAGATAGTCTGCCCCGATTTTTGCAGAAGAAAGACCAGAATAGTCCTGTTCCTTTTCTACCAGTTCAAGATCGCTTCTTTCAATAAGAATGAATTTTCCTGATACTGCAAGCTTGGTTGTCAGTATGTCCATAACCTGATGCTGCATAGGGTCGTTGTCTTTATCGTAGAAAGCACCCTTTGCATACTGTGTTTCGTTTGAAAAACGGGCCACTGCAACCTTTCTTTTCAAACCCTCATAAGCTGAATCAGTCTTTTCTACCACACGGGCAGGACTCTCCTTGACTGTAACTGAGGAAGTTGTTTCACAACCCGAAAATACTACCGTAGCAGCAGCACAAGCAAGAATGAATAAAGTTGATAATCTTTTCATAAAAAAATACCTCACGCTAAATATAACAAATTTGTTATAACTTGTGTTACATTTTGCGTGAGGTTTGGTTAAAGTATTCCTTTAAGGGGAATCAGTCTTTTTTCATCATTTTTTCGTATTCTTCTACACTCATAGGCTTGTAGAAGTAGAAGCCCTGAACGTAATTCAGACCGATATCCTTGATTACGCGGATCTGTTCTTCTGTTTCAACACCTTCGGCAATTACGGAAAGCTTCATCTTGCGCGACATATTCAGAACGCTTTCAATGATATCTACACCCTTGTCGTAGTTTGTATTGTCCAGGTCAAAGAACTTGATATCCATTTTGAGAACATCAGCCTGAACATCTTTAAGCATATTCAGTGAAGAGTATCCGCTTCCAAAGTCATCAATAAGGACTGTAAATCCGCAGGTTCTGAGTTTCTGAACCATTTCCTTAAGATGTTTTGTGTCTTCCACAAAGGCACTTTCGGTGATTTCAATTTCCAGGTACTTGCGGTCAATCTGGTATTTTTCAATAAGACTGTTCAGGAATTCAGGAACATCAATAGCGGCTATGTCCACGCGGGAAACGTTTACCGAAACAGGTGCCAGCTCAATTCCCTTGTCCATCCAGCTGCGGATTGTTTTACATACCTGCTCCCAGATGTACATATCAACACGGGTAACAAGCCCGTTCTTTTCAATAATCGGAATGAATTCTCCAGGAGGAATCATCTGGTCGGTTTTGCGTGTCCATCTTACAAGAGCTTCTGAACCTACGATACGTTTTTCTGAAACAGAGTATTTCGGCTGCAGGTAGAAGGTGAATTCTTTTTCAACCAGAG
Source organism: Treponema sp. (assembly GCA_045617385.1). Classification (GTDB taxonomy): domain Bacteria; phylum Spirochaetota; class Spirochaetia; order Treponematales; family Treponemataceae; genus Treponema_D. The sequence continues at coordinate 13,964 of JAZLIM010000086.1, read as the reverse complement.
CTTTTTCAACTTCCGGCGAGATTGTAAGTTCATGCTCGATTTCTTCAACCATGGACTTATCGTACCAGCTGATTTTTTCCTGATAGTTGCACAGGTTTCTTCCAAGAGCTGTAGTGGCAGAGTCCATTGTATCGTGAATATCGCGGCATTCTTCAGGACGGGCTGCCCCGAATGCCATGCGGAAGCCTTCAACTCCGTCAAAGTTACCCATAATGTCGGAAATACCTTTGATCAGATAATCGATGATTACAGGCTGGTCTGCCATAGCAATAAAGTAGTTGTCACCGCCGGCGTAGCATGAAACTGTATCGAACATGCGGTCCATTTCCAGAAGGAAGACGGAGATGCTCTTAAGAAGTTTGTCTCCTTCGCGGCGGCCGTACCATTTGTTGAACATTCGGAAATGCTCAATATCCATGGCCACAACAACAAAATTTGATTCGCTTGAACATACAAGAGTTTCGTAAACCCTTTTTTCAAAACCGCGTTCAGTAAACAGTCCGGAGAACACATCGATTTCGTCTGCAGAATCCAGAGTCTTTATCTGACGGTCGTTTCCTTTTACAGAGAACAGGGCCAGAATAATCTTATCGTCTGTTCCAACGTAGGTTTCAGGAATCAGTGTAACTGTAACTTCATCCCAGGAACCCAGGGAACATTTTTCGCGGTATGTAAATGAAAGAGGAACAGAAGCTGTATCCATGCGGCGTTCCAGTGTTTCCAGATCCCAGAAATTCATGAAGTTTTCCTGATCTTTAGGGTTCACTGCAATGCGCATAAGGCGGTTCAGGTTACTAGAGAATGATTCTTCGTTGTAAACTACTTCACCTTCGGTGTCTGTTTTATCAAGATAGCGGTATTTGTCTTTTGTAAGGTTGATTTCAAGATAATAATCAAAAGCCGGCAGAAAACGGAGTCGGCTCATAAGTGCCTTTTCAATATTGGAATAGCAGTTTCCAATCATCAGGGTACAGTCTTTATGAATGCCGCCTTCAAGCTTTGTTCTTGAAACGTGCATGAACCGTCCGAGAGTCTTGGAATAAACTGTAAAACGCGAAAGACTGTTATCCAGAACAGGACAAGCAGCACAAGGTGTATCTGAACCGGCAATTACTTTGTGGCAGCAGTCTCCAACCTGCACGCCGGGAAAATACTGTGACATTGTTTCGTTAAATCCCACGAATTTGAAACCGGAATCAATAACGTAAACAACATTATCTTCTGTATGAACCATAAACCAACCTGGGGTTTACTTTTTTGTAGCAAAAATAAACTTTTAGTAATTTAATAACATAAAAAAAAACAATATATCAATTTTTTTGGATTTTTTTATGTAACACTAGTATACCACGAAATAACAAATTGTATATAAAAATAACTGCCAGGCTTGAAAAAATAGGGGATTTATTCCAGACTTACACTATGACTGACGAAGTAATCATTTATACAGACGGCGGATGCTCAGGAAACCCGGGACCGGGCGGCTGGGGCATTGTAGTAATTGCCGACGGACTTGAAAAACAGCTTTCTGGCGGCGACGCCTGCACTACAAACAACCGCATGGAACTTTCTGCCGCCATTGCTGCCCTTTCGGTAGTAAGGAACACTCCCCAGTTTGCGGGACGCAGAATCACTGTGAACATCGACAGTCAGTACGTAAAAAACGGCATCACCACCTGGATCAAAGGCTGGAAGGCAAAAGGCTGGAAAACTGCCGACAAAAAGCCTGTAAAAAACCAGGATCTGTGGGTTATACTCGATGAACTGAATTCCGGCCTTGATATCTCATGGAACTGGGTAAAAGGTCACGCTGGAATCAAATACAACGAAATCTGCGATTCTTTGTGCCAGAGCGAAATCAAAAAGTTCAAATAATTCTCTTTTTTTCTGATTTCTTTCCGCTTTTTTTCTTTCAGGGCTACTTATATGTATGCACCTTTCAGAAAAAATCACAATTCTTCTATTAATTCTGTCTCTTTCTGCCTGCAGCCTTTATGATTCTGCATTCGAAACGGAAACCGTAAAGATCATTCTGCCTTCATGGCCGCCGGAAGACGGCTTTTCCCACCTGTACCCGGCTCTTTACGGCTGGGACGTAAAAATTACGGGCTCAGGCCTAACGGAACGCAAGTTTGTTCCGGCTTCCGGAAGAGAAGCCTCTGCAGGCGGCCTTTCGGGCACCGCCACCCTCACAGTGCCCCTTCCGGGTGGAGCGGGAACCGCCACCACCACAGTGCCCTTTCCGGGCGGTGCGGGCACCGCAGGGGCGGCCGGGCACGTTCCGGGTGGAGCGGGCACCGCAGGGGCGGCCGGGTACCTTCCGGGTGAAGCGGGCACCGCAAGGGCGGCCGGGCACGTTCCGGAAGCCACGTGTGCCTTTACTCTGGAACGGGCACGGAACAGGACCTTTGCCATTTCCGCGCGGCCGGTTACCCTTTCTTCAAGCGGTGAATGCACTCTGTTTTTTCACCCGGCGGGGGCGGTTTATCCAGCCCTCTGCCGCTGGACCGATTCGGAAGGTCCTGTGCTGGAAGTCTCCTACAAAGAGGGCTTTTCCGCCTTCCTTTTTGAAGGCATCTGGAAATCTTCCATTGAAACAGGCTATTCCCGGGAAAAAACCGAACGCTTTGTTTCGGCCTTCAACTGGAAACATCTTTCGGACTACATCAACGGGAACCCCTGGCTGGCCGACTCTGAAAAAATCCTTTCAAGGATCATGTCGGGGAACTTTTCTGCTACGGTACTTTCTGCTTCAGGAACTGCGGAACTTCCGGTAAAAGACTTTTCTCCGGAAGAAAGGCTTCTTTCTCCTTACATCCCGGAAAACACTCAGATTTCTGAGTCCGGGAATGTTTCCCTTTCAAAAACGGCCGAAAATCCGTTTCTTTCCGATTCCGACCATCTGCTTCTTATTCGTTTTGTGGATTCAAAAAAAACCTTAACTGAGTATGTTCTTATTCCGAAAATGAAAATGGTAGATAGGAGATAAAAGCGGAATGCCGTGAAAAACTGCATCCGCGGATTTTTTATGATTAGATGCAACGTTTTTTACGCAACACTTCTGACAGCCCTTCTGGTTATAACCTCCGGAGTCTTTGTTTCCTGCGGAAAGGAAAAAACTCCGGAACCGGAAATCGTTCTCACTGATCTTCCTTCTGCAAAGAAGAAGGTTCACCAGTGGTTCTATTTCACACCGGGCGGATTTTCAGTTACAGATCTTCCTCAGAATGCACCTGCAGTTCCGGCAAAGCCATGGACTGAAGCCGTAAGAATTTCTTCTGCCTCTGCCACTTCAAACGAAGACAATTCCACCCAGAAAGGCTACATGGTCGTAAACAGACTCGGCATGCTGATTCTGGACGGAGCTGAACCTGAACTCTGCCGCGACCAGTCCCTTTTTACCGAACGCACTGCCGGAAATCTGGTTTTCCTGAACGGCACGCCTCTGTTCGCGCTCTACAAAAGTACATTCTTCAACGACAATACAAAAGACAATCAGCATCCTTTCCTTGTGCAGTTTGATCCTGTCTCAAAGATCTCATACCCTCTTGTAAACTGCAACAACCTTACAGAAACAAGAATATGCGAAGTCACCGACTTCATCTGGGACGGCCGCACATGGCTCTGCTGCATCAAATCGGAAGAAAATTCAAAAACAGAATTCAGCTACATCAAGTGGACTTCAAAAATTCCTCTTCTGAATCAGAGTCCGGTAATTGCATCAGACAACGTTACAATAGAAGAAAGCAGCGTTGACGATTTCCGTCTTCTTAAAGAACCGCTTCCGTTTGCAAACGCACCCGAAAGAATCAAAAAACTTCTGAACGGGCTTGCATCTTCTGTTCCGTTTACCCTTACGGCATTCACTGCCGGAGGAACTTCACCGCGGTATTACTCCAACGTTGCAAAAGAAGACGAATCGGCTCTTACCGCATACGGAATCATTTCACAGACCTGGAGCGGCATCATGTTCCAGGAAGGAACCATTTACCTGGAAGGTGCCCTGGACGGCCGCCGCATTCTGCGTAACGGAAAACCTGTTGCCATCAAACTTCCCCGCCTTCCTTACGGATACAACTACACAAGCTTTACTATTTCGGGCACTACCCTTTATGCGGCCTGGGAAGAAAGTGATTTTTATATGACTTCAAGAAGCGGCTTCTTAAAAGTTGATCTTGATGAAACTCTGTACAAGGCTGTCAGATAGATGAAGAAACGGTACCTGATTTTTATACTGATCTCTTTTCTCTTTTCGATGAACCTGTTCTGCCAGGAAGCGGAATCTATTCAGGAATTCCCGGTAACTGAAACTCCTGAAGTTTCTGAGAACCGTCATCTTCCGGAAATTTTCGGAAAGCCTTTCAGAAAACCGGAATCAGCTTCCGACTTTTTCAGTTCAGGAAGCTTTATTTTTACTCTTCCGGCCAGCTCCATTTTGAACACTCTGGACAGAAAACACAGTGCTCCGTCCCAGCACGCATTCACACCAAAGATTGCTTTCCTCTGGCCGGATTACACTCTTGTAGGTGTGGAACCTTCCTTAGGCCTTTTTTCAACTTACAGTCTCTGGTACGACGGAGCAGCCCTTCCGGCAGAAATCGAAAACCGTACCGCCACAACTCTCAGTCTGTTCCTTGAAGTTCCGGCTTCATTTTCTCTGTTCCTGAAACACTCCAAAGTGCAGCTCAGAATTGGCCCTGCCCTGCTCATGCGTTTCAGCTGGCTTGCCCACGGAGTTTCAGAATCGGACTGGGGAAACGGCCCGGCAGGAACTGCCGGAGAAGACGCTGAACTTATTGCAAAATACTACTGGTCGAACGCCAGATTCCTATATCTTTCCACAGGTTTTTCCTGGCTTTTCAACTTCTACGGAAATACAAGAGCAGGCCCCGACATTTCAGTGGCCCTGCCTCTTGGCGGAATCATTGCAGGAGACGGTTTTAATAACACGATGCTTTCAATCGGTCTGAAGGTGTCTTTTTAAAAAGAGAAATTTAAAACAGGAATGAATTATGGACGAACAAGCTGAATTCACACAAAAACTGCAGGAACTTCTTTCACAGAAGCAGGAATGGTACAACTCTGTTGAACTTCCGCGCCTTCTTGAGCAGTACAGACTTCTGTACACCTGCGTCAGAAATCTTTATGAACTGCTTACCCAGAAATCAATTATTTCTCAGGATCCGTACCGTCTGGACAGAAAAATCTCCGACATTATCTGTCCTGAAACTACCGGTTTTAACGAAGCCGAAAAGAACATGATTATCGGGACCCGTTTTTCTGAATACGACACAATGCTTGACTTCGTATGTACTTACACCCGTTTCAGCGTAGACAACATCAACCTGGCAAAGATTAAAAAGCTTCAGGACCTGGGGAACTGTTTCCTTTGGGAAGAAATGACTACAAATTCAGCCCGCCCGAACACCCGCGGGCTTGCTACCCTTATTGCTGAAGCCAAGACAAACTCAGCACAGATGGTTGTAAGCATGATGAACGACCACGTTTCAAAATGTGCCCAGGCTTCCGGAGTAATCAGCGGAATCCTTGTTCAGCTGGCCCAGTTCCAGCGCGAACTCTACAAAGGAACTTTAAGAAACGATCTTCTGGAACATCCGAACTTCAACAAGGAAAAAGCTTACGCTTCGGCCGAGGCAGAACTTGCGGAAATCAAACGAATCTATCCGAGCGTAATGGGCAAGAAGCCTTTCTACACTGAACTGATCAATGAAATCGTTGCCGAAGATACTGCATCAAATAAAGAAAAACTCCGTGCCGATGTTCTTGCAAAACTTCAGATTAAAGAAACTACAAAAAAAGAAACGAAGAAAACAGTAGACTCAAAACAGACTCTTCTTGCATCTCTGAATGTTCTTGGTGCCCTGGCTCCTACTTACGAAACAATCTACAACAAAGTTGCCGGAAACTTTGAACTCATGAAGGTTACTCCAAAATCTTTCTTCTCAAAACTTGCGGAACTCTTCAAGAAAGCTTTCAACATCAAGCCAAAGGAAACAGAAGTCCTCATCGCAATTTCTGATCCTATTACAAAAGTAAAGACCAACAAGAAAGTTAAGGCAAATGAACTTCTTGATGACATTGCAAAGAAACAGAGAATCTACGCCATCATTGCATGTCGCGGCCCTGAATATCAGAAAATTGAAGCCGCCACTCCGGATGCAATCTTGAGTTTCATCAACAAGCAGATTTCCCTGAACCAGAATCTTTACAATACATTCAACGCTCTTGATGAATACTTTAAATCTGCAGTTCCTGCTGCACAGCGTCCTAAAGTAAAAGGTCTCAAGATTGAACTTGATTCAATGAGAAATACAATTATCAATGCAAACAAAAAACGCGGCGAATATCAGTCTATTGTTGAAGAAGCCGAGCAGCTCAAAAAACTGGGAATTCAAAATGATTAGTCTCAAAAAAATTATTCCGACATTACTTGCATCTCTGATTCTGATTCAGCCGGGATTCGCCCAAAGATTCATAGACGACCAGGACGAAGTTGAAGATCTTCTGGCACAGGAAGACAATTCAACTTACATAGAAAACCCGGGCGAAATTGACGACAGTCTTATGGGCGCAAACCGTTACGTCCTTACTTTGGTTGAAGCAAAACAGAACCACGACCTGAACCCGAAGACTTCTACCTACGCCTCTGATGCCCAGATTTTTACAGGTCTCTACGAAGGCCTTTTTTCTTACGACCCGAAAACTCTGGAACCGCTTCCGGCCGTTGCCGTAAGCTACAAGATTTCCCGCGACAAAAAACGCTGGACTTTCACTCTGCGTGATAACGCCCGCTTCTCTGACGGTTCCCCTATTACTGCCGAAGACGTAAAACGTTCCTGGCTTGAACTTCTGGAAACTCCGGGCGCTCCTTATGCTTCCATGCTGGACATTATTGAAGGCGCTGAAAATTACCGTACAGGAAAAGGCTCTGCAGAAGATGTTTCCATGACTGCAGTTTCCGACACTGTCTTTTCAATCCGCCTGAACACACCGGCAAGTTATCTTCCGCGCCTTTTGTGCCACGCAGCATTTTCTGTTACTCACAGAAATCCTACTGTGTACTCAGGTGCCTATTCACTCAGCGATATCCGAAACAACCAGCTCTTTCTGGAAAAGAATGATTTCTACTGGGATGCGGATAACGTGAAACTCAAGATGATCTGTTTCTTCCAGTCTCTCGGAAAAGAAGAAAACACTTTCTTCTACAACACAGGATTTGCTGACTGGGTTTCTTCCTATGAAATTGATACGGGGAAAATTCTGAACAAGAATGCCGTAAAAATAAACGCAGAGTTTGGTACAGAATATCTGTTCTTCAAGACTTCAAATGCCAAACCTGCCTCTTCAAAATGCAGCAGAGTGTGGGACAATCCCGATTTCCGTCTTGCAGTTCTTGAAGCCATGCCGTGGGATACAATCCGCGAAGGTTCCCTGGTAAAAGCCGAAACTCTGGTCTACCCTCTTACTGATTATCCTAAAATTGAAGGTTTTTCTTATACCGATTCAAACGAAGCAAAACTTCTGATGTCGGATGCAAGAAAAAAAGCGGGCATTCCGGAAGAAGAACGCATTCCGCTTTATTTCAACATGTCCGAAGGTTCATTCCCGCAGAAGCACATGGATGCCGTAACCGAAGCACTCAGTCCTCTTGGAATTGATGTGTACTTCAGTTTCGTTTCGTTCCAGAATTATCTTTCAGAAGTTGAAACCTGCGATGCAGATATTGTTTCGTACAACTGGATCGGGGACTTTGCAGACCCGCTTTCGTTCCTTGAACTTTTCCGCGGTGGTTCTACACTGAACCCAAGCGGCTGGGCTGACTCTGAATTCGACAGACTGATTATGCAGGCGGCAGGAGTGGAAGGAAAAGAACGCTACCAGCTTCTTGGCGAAGCCGAAAAGATTCTTATGGACAGCGGAATGGTTCTGCCAATCTCACATCCCGTTTCCATGGCAATCGTAAATACAGACGAAATCGGCGGGTGGTTTGAAAACGCATTCAACATCCACCCGTTGAAATATCTGTTCAAAAAGAACTACACCGTCACAATTCCGAATGTAGTTCTTGCCCGATAATTATTTCTTCTTTGACAAAGCTGCTGCAACATTGAAATATTCAGGTTTCTTTTTGCAGCGCCAGTCAAACATTCCGCAGTACGGTCCGTTCATCTTGTAGTTATAGCTTTTTTCATCAAGAGACGGATTGTCTATGATTCCCCAGATGCTCCATCCTGTAAATTTTCCGTCTGCTGTTTCATTTATGTGTGCCAGCATATCGGCCATTTTTCCGTAATACTCTGCATGAAGTTTTGAAGCATAAGGCCCGTTGTCATAGTTACGTACTGCCATTTCAGTAATCTGTACTTCGTAACCGCGGCTTGCATACATCTCAATAGATTCCTTAAGCGCGTAAATATCACCGTCACTCATACATCCGTTCTGACTTCCGTAACCTCCAACGTATCCCTGCATTCCGATTCCATCGCAAAGGCGTTTTCCTTCCGGATTAATTACAGGGTCCGCAGAGTTTACTTCATCCACAAGGGTCAGAATTGCAGCACGTTTCCCGCTCTGGAATGTGTTGTAATCATTGTAGAAAAGCTTTATGTCGTAATTGTTTTCTTCAACAAAATCACGGGCGTACTTGAATGCCCACTTTACATAGTCGTGTCCCAGAGTTGTGTAGTAAAGGTTTTCCACTCCCCCGCGGCTTTTTCTGATTCTGGCTTTGTCTCCTGGAGCTGCTTCTGCAGGACCGTCGGCAACTGCCTCATTCACAACGTCCCAGGCGTAGATTGTTCCCGGGTATTTTTCTTCACAGTGCCCGATTACTTTTTCAATGCAGTACTTCATGCGCTGGCGGATTGTTTCTTCGTCTGCCAGTTTCTTTGTGCGGTAGTCTTCGTAGAAGAACCATTCAGTCATATATGCATCCCACACAAGAACGTGTCCGCGCACCTTAATGTTGTGCTCCGAACAGTATTTCAGCATGCTGTCTACATTTCCCCATTTGAGGGCAGGCATTCCTTTCCGGCTTCTTACGCTCCAGTCCAGAAGTGAATAAAGCTTCAGTTCATTTGTGAATGTAACTGAATTGAACTGTGTTTCCAGCATTTCCTGATAAACATAGCTCTGAAGGTCATTCGGGCTTAAAGCCGCACCCATCTTGAAACCGCAGTTTCCTGCCAGTTCATAAAGCGGCGGATACTCCGGTTCTACCGCTTTTGTTTCTTTTTTTGCAGTTCCGGCACATCCTGCAAGAAGCAGAACTGCCAGTAAAATAGTAAATAAGTTTGTGTTTTTCATAACTTCAGTATGGCGGGCATTGAAAAAACTATAAATAGGGAAGTTTTCCCTTTAAAAAGTGACTTTCAGCCTTTTTCCTAAAAATAACGACATTATCCCAAAAAAATTGCACTTCTGTATTTTAAAACAGGTCTATACTTTTTACATAACACTTTTATATCAGGAGCCTGTATGAACGGACCAACAAAAGGTACTTTTACCGAAATCAACGGAGAAAAATTTTACAAGATCGAAAACTATGATGCCATGGATGATTTTTTCATGACCATTACCAGTTCTTCTGATATCTGGAATTTCATCTGGTCAAAGGGAGGCATCACTGCCGGCCGTGTAAACTGTGACCACAGTATTTTCCCTTATTATACTGCTGATAAAGTTAGCGACGGAAAAACAACAACAGGCTCTTACTCGCTTATCAAAATTGCAAAAGACGGCAATTCCGTTATTGCGGAACCTTTTGCTTCACTCCGCGCCCAGAGCCTTTCAAGAAGCCTTGAAAGTAAAAACATTGCCCACAACCTGTACAAGAATATCAGCGGAACAAAAGTGATTTTTGAAGAAATCAATTCCGACCTTGGATACGCCTTCAGAACAGGATGGACCAGTTCTGCAAAGTTCGGTCTGGTTCGTTTTGCAGAAATCGAAAATATTTCCGGCTCCGAAGTTTCGTTCGAAATCCTGGACGGATGCCGCAATATTCTTCCGGCTTCTGTAACTGCTTCTTTCCAGGAAGAACGCAGTTTCCTTCTGGATGCATACAAAAAAACTGATCTGGACACAGAATCAAATCTTGCACTCTTTACACTTTCTTCAATCCCTTCAGACAAAGCTGAACCGAACGAAGGTCTTTATGCAAATACCTGCTGGTTTTCTACAGATGACCGCCTGATTCTGGATCCTGCCTGCGCTGACTATTTTGTTCAGGGACGCAGCATTCCGGAAACAAAGGTTCTTAGAGGCGGACGCCCGGTATGTTTTATTGAAAGAAAAGTTTCCCTTTCTTCAGGAAGCAAAGACACCTGGTTCCAGGTTTTTGACACTTCACTTACTCCTGTAAAAATCGTTGAACTTAAAGCCCGTATTTCAGACAGAGCCGCTGCCGCAAAAGATCTTTCTGCAGACATTGCAGACGGCATTGCACTCATGGACAAATACGTTTCTGAAAGTGACGGTATTCAGGAAACTTCAGACCAGATGGCTTCGGCTCATCATTACGCAAACGTTATGTTCAACATCATGCGTGGCGGTATCTTCCTGAACAGTGCAAACATTTCTACAGACGATTTCCTGGCTTTCGTAAAGAGCCGCAACACTAAGGAATATTACAAGCTTTCAGATCTGATCTGTAAGCTTGATCCTGAGAACTCAGGAAAAATTGCCCGTAAAGATCTGGAAAAAGCCGTTTACGATTCCGGAAATGATCAGGCTGTCCGCCTCTTTCTTGAATACATGCCGCTTACATTCAGCCGCCGTCACGGTGATCCCAGTCGCCCATGGAACCGCTTCAACATCCGCCTTCGGGATGATCAGGACAAACCGATTCTTAACTACGAAGGAAACTGGCGCGATATCTTCCAGAACTGGGAAGCCCTGTCTTTCAGCTATCCTGAATACATCAAAAACATGGTGGCAAAATTCCTGAATGCAATGACAGCAGAAGGATACAACCCTTACAGAATTACCCGCGACGGTCTGGACTGGGAAATCCCGGATCCGAACAACCCTTGGGGACAGATCGGTTACTGGGGAGATCACCAGGTAATCTATCTTGAAAAACTTCTGGAATTATGGAACAAAACAAACAGTTCTGATCTTCAGGCCTCACTTGGAAAAGCTTACTACTCTACTGCCCGTGTTCCATTCATTCTGAAATCTTACAGCGAAATCAGAAACAATCCGCGCCACTCAATTACTTTTGACAGACCTCTGAGCGACCAGCTCATGAAAGCTGCAAAAGAATTCGGAAGCGATGCAAAACTCTTCCGTAACAAAAAAGGCGACGTTGTTCTCCACTCTCTTACTTCAAAACTCATTCAGATTGTAAACAACAAGGCTGCCAACTTTATTCCGGGCGGCGGAATCTGGATGAATACTCAGCGCCCTGAATGGAACGATGCAAACAACGCACTGGCAGGTTATGGGCTTTCTATGATTACTGTCTGCTATCTGCGCCGTTACCTTAAGTTCCTGGAAGAAATCTTTACAACTGCTTCAGAAAATACTTTCACTCTTGCAAAAGAAACTGCAGAATGTTTCATCGCTCTTTCAGATCTGTTCCTTTCAAGTGACTGCGAAGATTTTGCAAAAGATGATGTTAAGAGAAATCTGTTTGTAGAAAAGGCCGGAACAATTTTCCAGAAAGAATATGAAACTGTATACCGCAAAGGATACTCAGGAAAAACAGTTTCACTTTCAGGCGCACAGATTGTTGCACGCATTAAGGGAATCCTTAACCACGCAGACTACGCAATCAGAACAAACAGACGCGAAGACGGACTTTACCACGCATACAACACACTGGTTATCGGAAAGAATACAATGTCTGTTGAAAACCTTCAGGAAATGCTTGAAGGTCAGGTTGCAGTTCTTTCTTCCGGACTTCTTTCTGATAAAGAAACCCTGGATCTTACAAAGGCACTTAAAAACAGCGCAATGTTCGAACCTCACCAGTATTCTTACATGCTGTATCCTGACAAGGAACTTCCTTTCTTTGGCGACAAGAATACAGTAAAGGCTTCGGATGCTGAAAAACTTTCTGACTTCATTGCCCGTTCAGGAACTTCAGTTCTTCTTAAAGACAGAAACGGAAACTTCCACTTCAATTCTGATTTTGTAAACGCAAATACAATGAAAGAACTTCTGAAGGCTCTTCCTGAAGAAAAACGTCCTTCTGAAAAAGAAACCGAAGAAATCCTGAATCTTTACGAAAAGACCTTCCACCACCAGAGTTTCACCGGCCGTTCGGGCACCTTCTACGCCTTTGAAGGTCTTGGAAGCATTTACTGGCATATGGTTGCAAAGCTCCTTCTGGCTGTTCAGGAATACGCACTTTCTTCGGCCGACAAAGCTTTCAGCTCTGCTTCTCCTGAAGCTCTGAAAACAGCACAGGAACTGGCTGCCGCTTATTACGACATTCGTAAAGGAATCGGTTACAACAAAACTCCTGAAGTTTACGGTGCCTTCCCTTCTGATCCATATTCCCACACTCCAAACCTGCAGGGTGCAAAACAGCCTGGTATGACAGGTCAGGTAAAAGAAGAAGTTCTTACACGCTGGGGCGAACTTGGTGTTAAAGTGGAAAACGGAACTGCTTCGTTCTGCCCTCGCATTCTTCAGAAAGCTGAATTCAGTGCCGACGGCAGACTTACCTTCACCTGGTGCGGAACAAAGATTACTTATGTTCTTGGAAACGAAAATGAAATTGCAGTAACAGAAAATGGTGCAGTTTCAAAAGCTTCAGGATGTGCCATGACTTCAGAACAGACAGCTAAACTCTTTGCCCGTAACGGAAGCATTGATGAAATCACTGTAACAATGAATCTGGCCGGAAACCTGATGTAAATCGCCGGGCATCTCTGGTGCCCGTATAAAAAAAAACGCTTCAGATATTCTGAAGCGTTTTTTTTTGCTTAGTTAGCTGATCCAACGAGGCACATGCGTCGCTTCGCGCCGCATGTGCAAGGAAATTATCTAACCCGTCGGCTCGCTCACTTAGTTCGCTGTGCCGACGAGGCACATCCACTCGGCTTCGCAGCAGAGGGTGTCGCCAACGTAGAGTTTGCCGGCCTGTTTGATCATTTTCGGGCTGTTGCGGAGGAATGTGATTTCCATTCTTGCTTTGTCGCCCGGGCGAACCTGATTGCGGAACTTCACTTTGTCCAGTGTGGCAAAGAAGAAAAGTCCGTCAGCAGGAACGATGTTCAGGTAACGGAGAGCAGCTCCACCAGCCTGAGCCATAGTTTCACAAAGGATTACTCCTGGAACTACAGGGTATTCTGGAAAGTGTCCTTTGAAAAAGAATTCGTTTTCTGTGAAAACGTGTTCACAAACTGCACCTTTTTCATCAGCACTGATAATTTCATCTACGAAAAGGAATGGTTCGCGATGTGGAAGAAGTGATTTAATATCTGTTGTTAATGACATGATTTTCTCCTGAAAAAATTAAACCGCAGATACACGCAGATAAACACAGATATTTTATTAGAAGCCTGAAATTAAGTCAGAATAACAGATTCTATCTAATCATATCTGCGTGAATCCGCGTTCATCTGCGGTTCATTATATTTTTACTTACATTTCTTAACGATGATTGCACCGTTGTGGCCACCGAAACCGAATGTTGCAGACATAGCTGCTTCAACTGGTTCGTTGAGTCCTACGTTTGGAACATAGTTCAGGTCACATCCGCCTTCGATATCAACTTCGTCCAGGTTCTTTGTACATGGAATAAAGCTGTCCTGAATTGCTTTTACACAAACCATAGCTTCGATTGCACCTGTTGCACCAAGACAGTGACCGTGCATAGATTTTGTAGAAGAAATCTTAAGTTTGCGTGCGTTTTCTTCACCGAAAGCAATCTTCAGCATCTGTGTTTCAGCTGAGTCGTTTTTGTGTGTAGAAGTTCCGTGTGCGTTGTA